>CAVEIY010000054.1:2246-11058 GCA_963615825.1 Flexilinea sp. | reverse complement strand
TTTTTAGGCCCTCCCTAAGAATCATCCGCTCCGACTAGGATACTGCGCCGTCATCAAAAGCTGAATAATACTTCACATTATACCATGTTTTCTGGGGATTTCAATGCATATTCAAAAAAATATGCATTGATTTTGGTATATGCTCCCTTAATGATTTCGGCTGGTCAGCAGCTCTGCCAGGGTTTTGAGGAACTCCGTGGTCACAAATCCCCCATGCTCCAGCGCTGTAATCGCCTTCCGGGTTTCCTCTTCCACCAGGCGCTGGCACTCTTTGATGCCGTGAATGGTCACAAAGGTGCTCTTTCCATTGGCGCTGTCCGAGCCGATGGGCTTTCCCAGCTGACGACGGCTTCCGATTTCATCCAGCATATCGTCCCGGATTTGGAACGCCAGACCCAGCGCCATCGCAAACTCACCTGCCGCCTGAATCTGTTCTTCGCTGCCGCCGCCCAAAACGGCGCCCATCTGGCAGGCCGCACGGATCAGATCGCCGGTTTTATGGGCGTGAACCTGACGAAGCTCTGCCTCGTTCAGCGTCCGTTTTTCGCCTTGCAGGTCGAGAATCTGTCCGGCCACCATGCCGTCCTCACCGGCCCCCTGTGCCAGAATATGCACGCACCGAAGGATTTTTGCAGGATCACCCGGCTGCTCCGCAAGCAGCCGAAACGCCGCTGCCTGGAGGGCATCTCCCGCCAGAGTTGCAATGTCATCCCCGTAGAGCTTATGGCAGGTGAGCTTTCCGCGGCGATAGTCGTCGTTGTCCATGCAGGGAAGATCATCGTGAATCAGCGAATAGGTATGCACCAGTTCAATGGCGCAGGCAGCAGGCAGTATTTCATCCACCGGTCCGCCTACGGCCTCCGAAAAGCTCATTACCAGCACCGGGCGCAGACGCTTTCCTCCCGCCAGCAGACTGTAGCGCATGGCTTCCATAAGAACCCGGTAGTCGGATTTCTCTGTAAACTGCTCCTCCAGGAATTTTTCCACCTGGGTCTGGCGGCGTATTAGCTCAGGACGAAAGCTGATCATCAGAAACAACCTCCTCTACCGGGGTACCGTCCGGACCTGCCATCAGCTTGGAAACCTTCAGTTCTGCGGTATCCAGCAGTGCCGAGCATTTGGCTGCCAGCTTGGTGCCCTCTTCAAATAGCTTCATGGATTCCTCCAGCGGTACATCGCCGGCCTCCAGCGCCTTTACGATTTCGTCCAGACGCGTCATGGATTCCTCAAATGTTACGGATTTTTTGCTCATGGCTGTTCCTCCCTTACCTGCTCCACCTGGGCCAAAACACTGCCCTGATGGAAGCGGACTGTGATATGGGCGCCGGTTTTCAATGACTTTGCCGAAACAACGGCGATTCCCCGGTCATTTTCTGTAATGCTGTAGCCTCTGGACAAAACCTTCAGCGGACTCATAGCATCCAATCGAGCTGCTGTGGTTTCCAGGCGCTTTCGCTGATCGGACAGCACCTTCTCCTGTGCATGCCCCAACTGCTGCTGGCAAAGGGACAACCGCGCGGCCTCCTTGGTCAGTCGCTGAGTCATGGTTCCTGCCAGTTTTTCGGTCAGACCGTCCAGCGTCTGCCGCCGGTCTGCCAGATAATTCTCAGGCGACTGGAGCACCCGTGCATTTTTTCTCAGCTCTAACTGAGTTCGGCAGTTTTTCAGCTGACGGCTCAGCAGGGATGCCATCCGATTCTTCGCCCCGAGAATATGTGCTTCCAGTTCCTGCCGGTCCGGCGTACAAAGCTCCGCGGCATTGGACGGTGTGGCCGCCCGAAGATCCGCCACATAGTCGGAAATGGTCACATCCGGCTCATGGCCAACGGCGGAAATCACCGGAATCTCAGACCGGTAAATTGCCCGGGCCACCACCTCTTCATTGAACGCCCACAGGTCCTCCATAGATCCGCCACCCCGACCGGTGATGATGAGATCCGCCACCTGATGGGCATTGGCATAATCCAGCGCACGGGCAATCTCTCCTGCCGCTTCCTCGCCCTGGACCCGTACCGGCAGCAGCTTCACCTCCGCCAATGGGTAACGATGGCGGATAATCCGCAGCATATCGTGAACCGCCGCTCCCGCCGCAGAGGTGATGATGGCAATCCGGTGGGGATAGGCCGGCAGCGGCTTTTTGTGGGCCGGATCAAACAACCCCTCTGCTGCCAGCTTCTTTTTCAGCTGCTCAAAGGCCACTGCCAAATCTCCGGCCCCCTCCGGGGTCATGGCAACGCAATAGAGCTGATAAACGCCATCCCGGGGATAAACGGTAATGCGCCCTGCTGCCTGCACCATCATTCCGTTTTCCGGACGAAACCGCAGGCGCATGGCGCTGGAGCGGAACATCACGCACTTTAGCTGAGACTGACCGTCCTTCAGCGTAAAATAGTGATGTCCCGAGGGGTATTTTTTATAGTTACTGAGTTCTCCGCGAATGCAGAGACTCCCCAGAAGTCCGTCCGTATCCAGCATTTCCTTGATATAGCTGTTGACCTGACTGACCTCCAGCACAAGCTGTTCATTCTGCATGACCATTCTCCGCCAGCCATGTAAGCACCGCAATGCCCATGGCGTTATCTGTCGAACATGCCGGACTGCCGAAAATTCCGCCCTCCGGTATCATTTTCTGCCGCAAAAGAGAATTGGAGGACACGCCTCCGGTAAATACCGCAGGCAGCGATCCAAATTTTTTACGTGCCTGCTCTGTCGCCTTAGAAATGGCATAAATCAGGCATTCCAGCACAAATCTCGCGGTATCTTTCGGGCTTTTCTCTGCCATCGCAGCGGCTTTGTTCTGCATGCCAGACAGAGAAAAATGCATATCGTGTACCTTGACAGGATAGGGCTTTGCCTCCCCCGTCTGTGCCAGCTGATCCAGCGCCTTTCCAGCCGGGAAGCTGAGTCCCAGCAACACGCCGGTCCGATCAATGAGCTGTCCAGCAGACAAATCCTCTGTGCCGCCGATGATCTGAGGCTTTAACCCCGGCTCCACCAGCAGCAGCTCTGTGGTGCCGCCGGACAGATGCCAGGCAAGGAACCGCTCCCGCATCAGCTCCATATGTCCGCCGCTCCAGAGCACGGCCGCCAAATGTCCCTCCTGATGGGAAAAGCCATGGTACGGAACTCCAGATACCGCAGCCATACTCTTTCCGGTTCCGCAGCCTGCTAAGAAGCAGGGCATATAGGACCCTTCCACCGGTCTTGGCCGCTCACTGGCGCCGATTGCCCCCGGTGCGGCAGGCAGCATATCTCCAAGCTGCTGTGTCAGCTCCGGCAGTCGAACCACATGCTGAAACAGCGCATCGGACTGCCGCAGTCCCAGTTCTCCGGACTTGACCGATAAAAGCCGTCCGCAATTTTCGCCCCTTTGCCCGTCGAACCAGGCAACCGAGGTGGTATAGTTGCTGGTGTCAATGCCCAGTGCAATCATTCTCTGGACCGGGCAAAGGAACCGAGAATGCCGTTGATAAACGACACCTTATCCTCTTCCTCATACCGCCGCGCAATCTCCACTGCCTCGTTGATCACCGCGCCGGTGGGTGCATCCTCTACATAGAGAATCTCATAAATCGAAAGCCGCAGCACAGCCAGAGATACCTTGGAAATCCGGCTGACCTTCCAGCCAACCGCATAGGTCTCGATGATCTGATCCAGCTCCTGCTTTTTTACATAAACGCCGCGCACGCAGTCCTCAATATAAGCAAGCTGCTTGGCATTGGGCTTTTCCTGATAGAGATCCGTTTCCTCAGCCAGCCGCGGATAGTAATCCTCCTGAAATACCTTCTGAAACAGCTCTTCCGGCAGCTCATCGTGGTATTCCATCTCATAAATCAGATGCATTGCAATCTCTCTGGCGTTGGTTCGTGTCATATGATTTCCCCCTGTCGGTTTTTCACACAATAATTCATACTATATTGTACTGCATTTCTCGGGAAAAAGAAAGTACATTTTTTCGGAAAAAAGCTCCTGCCCTTTTGGGCGGGAGCCTTTCTATCAGTCTTTCTTCTTGTTTTGTTTCTCAATCATCCGGTGCAGGCAGCTAAGGGCATCGCTCAGTCCGCCCAGCCGGTCAATCAGGCCAATGGATACCGCTTGATCGCCATAGACCACGCTGCCCACATCCGTAGCAAGCTCGTCGGTGGTCAGCATCAGGTGCATAAACTCCTCCCGATCTACCTTAGAGTTTTTGCAGACAAACTCTACAATCTGATCCTGAATCCGGTCAAAATAGTGGTAGGTCTGCGGCGCACCAATCACCGTGCCGCTGATGCGAACCGGGTGAATTGTCATGGAGGCCGTGGGCACAATCATGGACTTCTTGGCGCACACCGCCAGCGGAACCCCAATGGAGTGTCCGCCGCCCAGTACCAGCGACACCGTGGGCTTTTTCATCCCCGCAATCAGCTCGGCAATGGCAAGGCCCGCTTCAATATCTCCGCCTACAGTATTCAGGAGAATCAGCAGGCCGTCGATATCCGGACTTTCCTCAATGGCGGCAATCTGCGGAATCACATGCTCATATTTGGTGGTCTTTGTGGTTTCCGGCAGCACCTGGTGCCCCTCAATCTGCCCGATGATGGTAAGACAGTGGATATTCCCCTCATGGCTTTTCAGTTCCGCGCTGCCGAATTCTATGGTTTGCTCCCGCTGCTGTTCAATCAGATCTGCTTTTTCGTTTGACATGGCGATTTCTCCGATTCTGTTTTTACTCCAGTATGTGAAGAAATGCGGCTTTTATTCGGGAATCGCAGGCCTTCCGTCCTCCCCCAATTGCAGCTCCAGATAGGTTTTTCCGTTCACTTCTCTGTACTGATAAAAGCAGCATACCGGCTCAGCAGGCAGCGGATCTCCGACCTTCCATCGAAAGCGCAGGCAGTTTCCCTTTTTTGCTCCGGCAGGATAACAAACACCGCCGATGGTTCCTCCTTCAAAGGGCTGCCAGCCGTCCATTTCCTCAACAATTTTTCCGCACAGCAGCTTTCCCTGGGGCAGACGGCTGGAGGGATATGTTGCCCGAATCCGAAACCGTTCCCCCTCCGGCACCGGAATGCCCAGGGAAATCTCGCCGCCGGAAAATACGCCATACACCCGGCAGATTCCGTTTGTATGCAGTGTTCCGCTAAATTTGGTATACAGTCCCTGCTGGCAGGCCTCCAGCATTCCTCTTTTTTGCTGCCCCAGTAAAATCGGTACCTGCATAAAAACACCTCCGCACAAGCATATGCGAAGGTGCTTTCATTGTTCCGTTTATCCGCGCATTCCGTTGTGCAGTCCAAAGCTTACGGCAATGGCGTCGTCTACTTTATCCATCATATTGTCGTCCAGATGCCCCATATGCTCCCGCAGACGCTTTTTGTCGATGGTTCTCACCTGCTCCAGCAGCACCACCGAGTTCTTCGTAAGTCCAACGGTGGGGCCAACCAGTTCAATATGGGTGGGCAGTCTTGCTTTATTCATCTGTGATGTAATGGCGGCTGCGATCACGGTAGGGCTATGCTTATTTCCCATGTTGTTCTGCACAATCAGAACCGGGCGGCATCCCCCCTGCTCACTGCCCACCACTGGGCTGAGGTCTGCATAAAAAATATCTCCACGTCTTACACTGCTGTCCATGGTATTTACTCCGTTTCTTAATAATCGGCGTTCTGCCGTTACCCATATTGTTGCCGGAGCTTTGGAAATTTATTCAGCGTAACCGTCATACACATAACAAAAAACCGTCCTGCAAATGCAAGACGGTTTTTATGGTCCGAGTGCCGAGATTCGAACTCGGGGCCTCTTGAACCCCATTCAAGCGCGATACCAAACTTCGCCACACCCGGATATTTTGTTCCGCTCTCCTGAGCGCTCCAATATAATACTACAGGAATCCGGGATTGTCAAGCATGATTTTTTATTTTTTCGCGTTTTTCTCAACTTTTTTGAACCAGGTCAGATTCAGCGGAAAATGCGCCCCTCTTCGTCATAGACCTCAATTCGGGTGGCATAGGAGAAATCCGGGGTACATTCCGGAGTATATCGGCTGATGGCGCCAATGAGCAGCTGCGGATTCAGCGACGGATTTTGCGCCGCAATAATTCCCTGCAGCTCCAGCTCCTGATGCGAAATGCGGCTGACGCCCATGGTGGAAATCATCGGCTTGATGTCCACCTCTGTCATGCCCTTTTTTGAGCGCTTTTCCACCAGAATTTCCTTCCGCTGAAACAGCGCATTCAGCGTATCTCTTACCTGATCCGATGCACCGCCATCGTATTCCAGCCGGACATTGCATTGGAGATACCGCAGCTCTTTGATCTTCCGGTCACTGTCATAGGCCGAAAGCACCCGAATTCCCGCAGGAAAATAGGGATTCAGCAGTTCCGGCAGCGACTCCAACGAGACATTTTCCTCTTCCAGCGTAAAGTCCAGGATCTCACAGTGGCTCGCCATTCCGACGCTCAAAGGCAGCGCAACCGACACATAGGCATGAGGACTCATGCCCTGAGTGAACTTGATATGCAGTCCAGCCCGAAGAAACACCCGCGGAAACATGGCCATGGTATCCAGGTGGGAGATGTAAATGGCCTTTCCGGTCTTTTCAAACAGCAGTCTATTCATCGCACACCCCTCCTGTATACAGCCGGTTCGCTCCGCAGCCGGTGCATTGCTTTCGGCAGTCCGGTGTGATCTCCGAACGGTAGGCCGCCTGACGTTCCCGCCAGAAGAATTTCTTGGGAATACCGATGGAAATCGTCTCCCAGGGGAAGATTTCGTCCTCTCCCCACTCCCGCTGGGCATACCACTTGGGATCTACGCCGCATTCTTCAAAGGCCTGGAGCCATTTTTCCATGGAGAAGTAATCGGTCCAGCCGTCCATTTTGCAGCCCAGCTCATGGGCACGGAGCAGCACCTTACAGAGCTTTCGATCTCCCCGACACAGCGCTGCTTCCAGCATGCTGAGATCCGAGGGATGATAGTTATACTGGAAGTTCCGCCCCTTCAAATGGGATTTCAGCAGCGCGCAGCGGCGGAGATATTCCTCCGGGGTAATCTGTGCCTCCCACTGAAACGGCGTTCCGTTTTTCGGCACAAAGAACGAGGTCGAGATGGTAATGGTCACCGGACGCTTGGGATTGGGCGTATTCTCCCGCCAGGCATTCAGGACTTTATGGGCCAGGTCTGCAATTCCCAGCACATCCTCATCGGTTTCCGTGGGAAGGCCCAGCATAAAATAGAGCTTCACCTTGCTCCAGCCACCGGCAAATGCAGTAGAACAGGAGCGAAGAATATCCTCCTCGGTGACGTTTTTATTGATGGCATCCCGAAGCCGCTGCGTTCCCGCCTCCGGTGCAAAGGTCAATCCGCTTTTTCGTACCTTCTGCACCTTCTGCATTAGCTCTACGGAAAAATTGTCCGCTCGCAGAGACGGCAAGCTCAGATTGATGCCCCGCGGAATGCAGTAGTCCAGCATTTTATCCGCAAATTCCCCCAGCTTTTTATAGTCGGAGGTGGAAAGACTGGACAGGGTCATTTCGTCATAGCCGGAATTCTCCAGGCTTTTTACCGCCAGGTCATAGAGCCGTTCCGGACTCTTGGGCCGCACCGGACGATAGCAAAATCCAGCCTGACAGAACCGGCAGCCACGGATACAGCCGCGGAACAGCTCCAGCACCGTTCGGTCATGGACAATCTGGGTGGAGGGCACAATGGTTTCCGTAGGATAATAGGCAGCGTCCATATCCTGCACAATCCGCTTGGTCACGGTTTTCGGCGCTCCCTCCAGGGGGATAATCTCCCGGATGGTGCCGTCGTCATTGTAGGTATGCTGATAGAGGGACGGTACGTAGATGCCCGGGATTTTTGCCGCCTCCAGCAGAAATTCATGGCGGCTGAGGCCCCGACGCTTGGCGCTGCGGTAACACTCCAGCAGCTCAACGTCCACGTCCTCCCCTTCGCCCTCAATGCACAGGTCCAGAAAATCCGCCATGGGTTCCGGATTATAGACGCTGGTGCCGCCTGCAATCACCAGGTGCTTCAGGCTATCCCCCCGATCGCAGGATTTCAGCGGAATATTGCCCAGCTCCAGCATATTGAGCACATTGGAATACGCCATTTCATAGCCCAGCGAAAAAGCAATGACATCAAACGCCTCCAGGGGATCATGGCTCTCCAGGGTCCACAGCGGCAGGTGATGCTTCCGCATTTCCTCCTCCATGTCGCCCCAGGGGGCAAAGGCGCGCTCGCACCATACCCCCTCCATGTTGTTCATGACGCCATAGAGAATCCGCATGCCCACATTGGACATGCCGATCTCATAGGTATCCGGGAAGCAAAATGCCACCCGCACCTCCACCTGGGATTTATCCTTGATGATCTCGTTATACTCACCGCCGGTATAACGGGCCGGTTTTTGCACCCGTGGCAGAATTCGGTTGATTAAATCTGTCATGTAGGCTTCCTCTTATTTGTAGCGGAATTCCGCAACCACCTGTCCGCCGGAATTCCAGACACGTCCGTCGCCGGAGGCCAGCAGTTCACCATAAAAATCCTCTGCCACCTCAATGGCCGCATCGTCCGCCGGCGTTTTTCCGGCCATCGTTTCGTGGTCAAATACAAAAATCCGCATCCGCTCCATCATCTTTTTCACCGGATATCCGCACTTGGGGCAGGCTTCCGCCTGATCGGACACCTGGTTCTGACACTCAGGGCAAGTCAGCAGCATAATATTACCTCCATGATTACGCCATCGGCGCATTTTCATTGGAACGGGATTTTGCAGCCGCCGCCGCAAAATTCAACCGTTTTCCATTTTTTCAGCAGACATTATTAT
>CAVEIY010000054.1:0-2236 GCA_963615825.1 Flexilinea sp. | reverse complement strand
TTATTATAATGCCCAAAGCCTAGAAGGTCAAGTAACGGAAATACCCTGCCGCAGCGATATCGCGACAGGGCATTTCTCATATTCAAGTTACGCCAGGCACTGGGCAACCCAGGCGATGAAGTTCTCCTCGCCGGAGCCGGTACGCTCTGCCATGGTATGTCCCTGGCCCCAAACGGTCTGGAATTCCACGTCATGGACGCTGCTGTTCTGTGCTAAGGCCAGTGCAAGGTTCATCTCCACGGTCAAAGCCGTATCCCCCTGGGTAATGCCCGTATGAATCCGCCAATGCTCCGCCACCTGAGACGAGCCGCAGCCCTCATAGTAGTCGGACAGGAAGTACATGGGATTATACATGTTCTGCCGGGTCAAAGAGTCGCTGCCCCAGTCGTCTACGGAATTCTTGTACTCCTGGTAATCCGTCACATACTGGGGATCAAAGTCGGCATACTGGCTGTATTTGTCCTGGTTTTCCTCCAGGATGTTTGCCATAGCGGCATCAAAGTGCAGGGCATCGTTCTGGCTATCGCCAAACACATAGTTCTCCGCCTGACTTCTGGAAAGATCGTCAAAGGCGCCGACACTCTTTGTTGCATTCTTCTGCTGTCGTGCAAATGCCCCAATGCTGGTAACATGGGCTGTTCCGGTGGCAGCATCGTACTCCACCCACTGCTCCGTTTCATTCAGGGAATTGATATAGTCCTCCGGCGTCTCATAGGTAACGCTTTCCGTCTCCGTATCCCCGGACAGCCAGGGCATGGGTCCGCCATCATCCGGAGGACTTCCGGCTCCGCCGTCCGGAGGAGGCCCAAAGCCGCCGTCTGCCATCATGGAATTGCTGGGAGTATAGGGGAACTCCGTATCCTCCAGGAAGTTGTTCAGTGAGGTTTCAATCTGTCCCAGCACATAGTCATAGTAGCTTCCGGCTGCATAAATTCCGTCCGCCGACTGCTCCAGGGTCAGCGCGTTGCCGTTTTCGTCCTTCAGTCCAAGCTCCCCCAGGTATGCTCCATAGCAGGCAGCCAGATCCTCCGACAGTGCCTTGGTCCAGGTACCATCCGCACGGGTATCCGAATCCATGTACTGTCCCATGTTCCACTCATAGGCTTCGTCTGCATAGTCCAGAGACGTAATGGGGCACCAGCACATTGCGCCGCAGATGGCATCACTGATATAATCGCCGTTTTCATCGTACATAGCAGCGCCAATGGATGCAAGATAATCAAAGTACAGCGTGCTGTCTCCGCTGGCGCCCAGCACCGCACTCTGGGCACCGCCGCCGCTGTGACCAAAGGCAAAAATCCGCTCCGGGTCCCCGGGAATTGCGGCATTGTTCAGCCGGAGATACCGCACCGCCGCTTTTAAATCTGTCACACCCCAAGGTGCACCGCCTGCATAGGCAAGGGTTCCGTCCTCGTTATAGCCGTTGCTTCTGCCCCGGCAGCCGGAATAAACATAGATATATCCGGCATCCAGATAGGCGGAAACGGAGCTGTAGCTATACGAGGTCGCTGCCGCCTGGGCCGAATAGCCAGCGGTATTCACCGGCATCATCATCGGAGCAGTCTCGGCAGTAAAGCCGTTTACCGTTCCGTCCGGATTGACCGTGCAGGTGTAGCTGCCGTCGCCGTTGTCTGTACCGGTCAGATAGCTGCCTGGCACCACGACTGCCAGGGTTTCATAGTCCAGTGCAGCAGGCTGGGTGCAATACTGTACCCCAATTTGATAGTACACATCATTATCCCCGTCATAGCTCCACTTTGTTTCATCAAAGGTAAGGCCGGAAAGGTCCACGTCATAGTCCTTCACCAGCGCATTGTAGTCGATTTCCGGCTCTGCTGCGGCAGACGCTTGTTCGGATATAACTGGAGCAGCCGTTTCTTCCACCAAAGATGGAACCTCCGGCACCTGCTCTGCCGCCTGCGTTGGTGCTGCTGACGGTGTGCTCTCCTCCGCAGCTGCCCCACAGCCGCTGACACCAACAACCATAGCCGCGCTCAGCAGCAGTGCCGCCACGCTTCTCAATTTCATGGGAATGCCTCCTTCTTTGCAATCATATAGCAAGATTATACCAGAGGAAGATCGGTGGCAACAATTCTGATTTCTGCGCAACCGTTTACATTTCGGAATGGAAGCCATCATTTTTCTACGTTCGGCTTCAATTTTCGTTTTTTGTATCCGAAGCATTGACGGAAGGAAAATGTTCTGCTACCATACTATCTAGGGCAATACCGCATAA
>CAVEIY010000053.1:0-11249 GCA_963615825.1 Flexilinea sp. | reverse complement strand
CCTCCCAGCCCCGCTTTTGCAGGGTCAGGGACAGCTCCACCACATGGGTTTCCGCACCGCCAATCTCCAGGCCCATCAGGACCATGAGTATCTTCTTCATCGTTTACTCCTCTTCCACCTGGGTAATGTAGCCGTCAAAGTCAATAAATCTGCTGACAAAATGGCAGAGGGTATCCTGGGGCAGCGCATAGGTTCCCCGGCTCTGCTTGCTCAGCCGCAGGGCAGATGCATTTACCGTCAGCGTAACGTCCACCCGATCCTCTGCCCCGGATGCAGCAGGCGCAGTTTCTACCGTGCGCACCACCCCTGCCGGTGTCTGTTCATCCAAATACAGTCCCATTTTTTCAAAATACATATCGGACATTTCGGAATCCACATCGGGGACCAAAACGGTATACACAACGTTGTAGGTGTAGGCCAGCTCTACCCGCTGATCTTTCAGCGCCGTGCGTTTATAAACACCCCCGGCCAGAACCAGGAGCAGCAGCACAATGCCAGCAATCAGAAATCGATTTCTTTTCATTCCGCGCCTCCTAGTGCTTAATCCAGATGATCGTTCCCTTGCCGAGATATGTGCCATCCTCCCGGCACAGGGACAGTTCTCCACCGGTTTCAATGGGGTCTCCCGTTGGAATCGAAACAATTTGGGTTTTATAGAACTTTGTATACAGGTTAATAGTCAGCTCCGCCCACGTCTTTCCGTCTTTCTCCGAATAGGATACGGATTTCAGCTCTCCCAGCGGGGCGAAATTATAGGAGCTGTACATGTGATCGCCCACATGAAGCAGTGACTTGGCCGTCTCTTCATCTGTATATTGGATTTTTAGGATATAATCAATGACAAACTCTTCGGTTTCCTCCATCATGCTCTGATCCGTATACCGTTCCGCACTCCGGTGAAGATCTTCCAGCAGGGTTTCCGCCGACTGGGGCTGCTCAACCGTGCTATGATGGAGCTGCCAATAGGCCACTCCGCCTGCCAGAATCACCAGAAGCAGCAGCGCCGCATCGAATAAACTGATTTTAAACCGTTTCACTGCCGCTTCTCCTTTCCAAGCGCCCGGTCATAGGCCCGCAGAACGCCGGATGCAAATACCTGCGCGGTAAAATGTGTCTCATAGGACTCTCTGGCCTGCATGGAAAGCCGACTGCGCAGTGCCGGATCCTTCATCAGCTTTTCCATACAATCCGCCAGCTGCCCGGCATCTCCCGGCGGAAACAGCAAGCCGTCCTGGCCATCGCGAATCAGATAGGGATTTCCGCCATAGCTGCTGGCCACCGTGGGGAGGCCCAGGCTCATGCCCTCAATCAGCGCCAGCGAGGAGGTTTCCGTACCGGTGGACGCATTCAGCTGCACATCCAGCATGGACAGCAGCGGCGCTACCTTGTCAACAAAGCCGCACATCACCGCAGTGTCCTGAAGTCCCAGCGTTTTAATTTCTTGCTTCAGAGTTTCCTCCATGGGTCCTGCGCCGCAAATCAAGACCTTGAGAGTGTTGCCCCGGTCCTTTAGGATTTTTGCCGCCTCCAATACCGTCGTCTGCCCCTTATATTCCTCCAGCCGTGCAAAAATGCCTGCGGTAAAAACGCTTTTTTCCAATCCATATTTCCGGCTCAAGGCTTCCCTTTCCGCCGGTGTCGCCGGTACCAGGGGTTCCGCACCGTTCATCATCGTCACAATGCGTTCCTTTTTAGCGCCAAGCTCCAGCAGATTTTCCTCTGCGGCCGGACTGACCGCCAGGCACAGGTCTGCATAGTGTCTGGTGATCCATCGGCTCGCCCAATGTCCCGGTCCGGATTTTAGTCGGGGCGAAACCGGAAATGCGCTGTGGCGGGTATAGATGATCTTTGCCCCGCAGGCCCGTGCGGCAATTCTTCCACTGAGGGAGCCATGGGTCTGCACCAGTTCCGGACGAAGCAACACGCAAACCTCCCGCAGCCGAAGCAGCCCCATCAGATCTATGGACCGCTCACCGTCCATATCCACTGAAATCACCGGAACTCCCAGTGCCCGCACCGGTTCGGTGAGCACTGCGCCCTTGGGAATTGCCAGCACCATATCATACTGCTCCCGATCCCAGGCAGCAAACAGATTCAAAAGATAACGTCCCGCTCCGCCCAAATTGGTATCGGACAGAATTTGCAGCACCACAGGCCGGCTCCGTTCCTTCCTCATCTGCTGGCCCAGGGTTCCGTGGGCCGCAATCAGCTGTTCCTCCTGTCTCAGACGCATGCACAGTCCTGCCAGCAGGAAAAACAGCAGCATCACCCGGTAATTATAAAAGGGATAATCCGTAAAGCCCTGGAGCAGCACCCCGGAAAAGGCCGAGATTCCTGCCATGGCGTAGATTTTTGTCTCCTTCCGGCGGCTACGGCAAAGGGTGGTTATCAGGCCCCGGAGCAAACTGCCTGCAAAGCCCAACAGTGCCAGCAGACCCGGCAGCCCGGTATCACACAGCAGCTGCAGGTAAAGGTTATGGGAATGAGGGGTATCAATGGCACTGAGGCTATAGAGAGGATAGACGGAATTAAACGCATCCTCTCCAGGTCCTACGCCGCAGAACCAAAAGTCTTTCAGCATTTTTACCGTGCCAATCCAAATATTCACCCGGTAGCTGGTAGAGGTGTCCCCCAGGTCGCCAATCGACAGCAGACGCTGCCAAATGCTATGGGGCACATACAGCGGAGAAAGTACCGCCAGTACACCCACCAGAATCAAAAACCGCCGATCCAGCAGCACCAGGAAAATCACCATGCCAAACAGCAGCCCCAAATAGCAGCCCCGGGAATAGGTCAGCAGCAGGCACAGACACATCAGGCCGGTTGCCGCCAGCCACAACAGCTTCTTTCTGCGATTGGGTGCCGTCAGTCCCAGCGCAAAGGCAAAGGGAATCACCAGCAGGAAATACTCTCCCAGTACATTTGGATTGGCGAAGGTGGAATACACCCGGAAGGTAATGGAGGAAAACATATCCTCGTCCACCCAGCCGGTTTGATATGCGCCAGGATTCAGCCGCTGCCAGAACCCATAGAGGCTGACCAGCACGCCGCCCAGGGCAATCGCCGCCAGCAGACGCCGAATCTCCCCATATTTTTTGATGCTCCAATACACCGCCGGTGCAAACAGCACAAATGCCGCCATGAGCAGCCCGGGATACAGGCTCTTCCCCGGCGCAACCGACGTTATAATGCTCACAAGATAGACCAGCGCCAAAAGGACCGTCCAGCGAACCGTTGGATTATAGCCGGAGCATCCGCCCCGTCCCATTCCATAGGACAGCACCAGTGAAAGCCCCACCGCCAGCACCAGCGCCAGCAACGCCATGGTGGGCATAAACGGGATCAGTGCCGCCGCCAACAGGCAAAACAGCCCCGGATGGAGAAACACGCTTCCCTCCAGCACCTTTTTCATATGCAGCTTTTCTATGATAACCTGCAGGCCGCCGGAAACACCGCCCGAAGCCTTTGCCAGCAGATCCGGTGTCGGCATCTGATTTGGCTGTCCACTCAGCCAGCAACCCAGGCGAGTACGGCCCAGACGGCTGGGGCGTTTTCCCTCTGCTCTGCGCGTTTTATCCTTCATAAATCAGCCCCCAATCGGGTGTTCTCAGATAGTATATTGTATCATATCCCCTATATAAAGTCAAAATACGCCCCGGTCCCTTGCGTTGACTTCCCAGCATTTCCTATGCTATAATGGTTGGACGTTTGATTCTGACTTGATCCTGTTGGGAGGGTTCCTTTTCTATGCCAAATTCCGCAAGATCCAGCCGGTTGTCTGTTTTGATCGTTGCGCTGATGGTCGTGCAGCCACTGCTGGATATCGTATCCTACTTTTGGTCCTCCACCGGCAGAAGCAACCTGCTGACCTTGGGTCTGCGTATGGGCGTTTTGGCTGTGGCTGCCCTATATGCCTTCCTCCGCAGTCAGCACAAGGGCGTTTATTGGATCGCCGCCGGTGTGTGCGCTGCGTTCTGGGCCGTGCATATGGTCGTATGCTACCAGACCGGCTATCAATCCCCCTTTTCCGACTTAGCAAACTATATTCGCGTGGTGCAGATTGTCATCTATACCCTGTGCTTTATCACGTTTCTCCGCCAGGGTGAGGCCATCTATCGCAGTATTCTAATGGGTTTCTGTATCAATCTTGGAATTTGCCTGGTGGTCATGGTTCTCAGCACCGGCACCGGCACCGATCCGCACACCTATGCGGGCAGTGGACTGGGCGTTCTGGGCTGGTTTTCCACCACCAACTCCCAGTCTGCTATTTTAAGTGTCTCTGCCCCCATTGTCCTGATGCTGACCCTGCACAATTCGGGACGGTATCGTTATCCCCTTTTGCTGGTTGTTACTGCCGCCGTATTTGCCGCGCTGTATTTCAACGGTTCCCGGCTGGCCTTTGCGTCGATGCTGGCCACCGCTGTCGGGCTTCCCATGATTCTTCTGTTGACCCGCCAGTTTAGCTGGAAAAGCACTGCGATTCTGCTGCTTTGTGCGCTGGTCTGCGTTGCCTGCTACCGTCAGTCCCCCATGTACCTCAATCAGCACGTCTACAGTGATGTAATGTCCCAAAAGCAGGGCTGGGCAGAGGAAAAGATGGAGCGCGTTGACGCCTCCATGGCAGAGGATTCCATGCTTACGGAAAGCAGCTCCGAATCAGCGCAATTGGCAGAAACCGAAAAGATGAAAATCCGCCGCCTTACTCCGGTTTATGAATGGTGCGCGCCCAATATTGTGGACCGCTTTGGGGTGGAAACCGTCATTCGCAAATACAACTTCACCTCCAGTGTAAAAGACATCACCGCAGCGCGGCGTCAGAAGGTTTATTTCTGTGAGATGCTCCAGGACGAGCTGCCCTTTACCGCCAAGCTCTTTGGTATGGAGCTGGCAGATATGACCCACAAGGGGAAAACCTACGATGTAGAGAACGATTTCTATGGCATCTATTTTCTCTATGGCATAGTGGGACTCCTTTTGCTGTGCGGCTTTATCGGCTATTTTCTGCTGCTGATTGGAAAAGCACTGCTTCGGGACTATAAAACCTATTTCACACCTATGGCTGGCGCCATTGGAATGTCGCTGATTATTTTGCTGGTCTATTCTTACTTTACCGCCGGTGTTCTGCGCCGTCCCAACGCCTCGTTCTATCTGTCCGTGGTGCTGGCGCTGATATATTACCTGACCAAAATCAAGGAATATCCGGCCCACAAGGAGGATCGCCCGTGAGATTCTCCGTTATCGTTCCCGTTTACAACGTAGAGGACTATCTGGAGGTCTGTGTTGCCTCCGTCCTTGCCCAGAGCTGCCAGGATTATGAGCTGATCCTGGTGGACGACGGCTCCACCGACCAAAGCGGTTCCCTGTGCGATCAGTATGCCGTCCAGTATGGCTGCCGTGTCATTCACCAGGAAAACGGAGGACTGGGCGCTGCCCGCAACACAGGAATTTCCGCCGCCACTGGAGATTATCTCTTCTTTCTGGACAGCGACGACTTTATTTCGCCGGATACTCTCCAGGGGCTTTCCGAAGAAATGGACCGGGTTTCGGCAGACATCTACACCTTTGGCTTTGTAACCTCTGACGGCGTTCGGGACATCGCGCCCTTTGTGGACCGTCTCCCCTATCACCAGAGCCTTACCCTAAGCGCCTGCCCGGAGCTGCTTCTGGCGCTTCCCAACGCCTGGTGCCGCGTGGTTCGCCGGACGCTGTTTCTTTCCTCCGGCATTCGTTTTCCCTCCCGGGTATGGTATGAGGATATCCGCACCACCCCAAAGCTCTCCGCCCTGGCCAGTTCCATTGACGTACTGCCAAACACCTGGTATCACTATGTACAGCGGGACGGCTCCATCACCCGGAACAGCAACCTTGACCGGAATCAGGAGATCATTGATGCATTCGAGGACCTTCTGGGCTGGTATCGGGCGCAGGGACTGTTTGACCAATACGCGCCCCAGCTGGAACGGCTCTGTATTGACCATGTTTATCTGGCCGCCTCGGTTCGCGTGCTTCGGATCAATCCTGCGCATCCGCTGCTCCAGGCGTTTCGGGATTATCTTCAAACGAATTTCCCAAATTACCGAAACAGCCCGCTTCTTTCGGAATTGCCCCGCAGCAAGCATCTGGCCTACACCCTTTTGGAGGGAAAGCACTATCGGCTTTTACAGCTTCTGTTTTCCCTGAAAGACAAATTGGAGAAATAATGATCGCCCTGGAGCCTACCGCAGGTTTATGCAGCTTGCTCCAGGGCAATTTCTTATTTTTCTCCAACGACTGCTGATTTACGTCTCTTGATGGGTAATGAGCCGGTGCGTTTTCCATCTTCCGGACAGGAAATATATCAGTCCGATCACAACCGGAACATACCCTGCCAGCGCACTGCCAATCCAAAATCCCAGCAGTCCCATACCACAGATGACGCCTAGCAACAGCGAGAACCCAATTCTCGCCACAACCCCGTCCAGAAGGCCCGAAGCCAAGGACAAAGCGGCAAAGCCAATGCCATTTATCAGGGCGTTTGCTGTGGCCCGCAGACCATTACTCATGTAGCAGAGGACTCCCACAGGTCCATAGAGGACTGCGTATTCCAATACCTCCGTATCCCGGTTAAACAGGCAAAATATCTGCCGCGGCAACAGGAAAATGACGCCAGAGCATACCGCTGCCCAGCTGACACAGATTATCATAACCCATCCCAAAATCTTCTCTACGCGCTTATGCTCCTTCGCCGCCAGGTTCTGGGCAATCATAGCCGAGCCTGCCGTTCCCACAGAATTACTGACGATCCGCAGAATATTCTCCAGTTTATTGGCAATTCCATTCGCCGCAGAAGCCGCTACGCCAAAGCTGTTGATCTGCGCACCGATAAACAGCACAGAAATCAGGATCGCCGCAAACTGCGCCGCAGTGGGAATGCCCAACTGTAAAAGCATCTTGAGATACCGACGCTCCGGCCAAAAGCTGCGAGGGCGAAAGTCAAAGCAAAAGGCGGCTTTTCGGCGATACAGATAAATTACCGAACTCACCAGCGAAAACGCCTGCCCCATAATTGTCGCCAATGCCGCGCCAAAGGCTCCCCAGCCAAAGCCCAGCACAAACAGCAAATCCAGCAGCAGATTCGCTACGGATGCAATGGTCACAAACAATAATGGCCGCCTGCTGTCACCCATACCGCGGAGCGCTGCGCTCACCGCATTGTACCCGTAAATAAACACAAAGCCCACCGCAGATACCAGCGTATAACGTTTTCCGTCTGCCAACGCCTCTGCCGGGAGCTTAATCCACCGAAGCTGCCAGTCCAGAGTCAGAATACACAATGCGCTGAACAGCACCGCCAGCACAGTAAGCGACGAAAACATCGCGCCGATGGTCTTTCCAACGGAAGATTTGTCGTTTTTCCCCACAAACTGGGCAATGATGATTTGTCCCGCTGAAGCAAGCCCCATTCCAATCATTCCATAGAAGTTCACCAGCTCCCCGCAGGTAGACACGGCAGACAGCGCCGCCGTTCCCACAAATCGACCTACCACCAGCGTATCTACCGTAGTATAGAGCGTCTGGAGGCTGTTTGCCACCAGCAGTGGCAATGAAAACGCCACCAACTGCCGGAGTACGCTTCCCTCGGTCATATTCCGAATAATTGTGTTGTTCATATCGTGCTCCTGTTCCGTTGAGGTAATATTGCTTCTATTGTACCGCAAATGGCCCGCGAAGCGAATCATCAATTCTGTCAGGAAATTATCAATACTCGAAAGCGAAAAACACAGGACAGCCATTCACTCTGAATCAGCTGTCCTGTGTTCTTTTTGCAATATCACGAAAGCGTCAAGTTTCCGGCTGCATTTTCCGAACGCGCTTTTATAAATAGTACATATACCCTGTGGTGCTCTTCTCAATGGCCTTCTGTGCCAGCTGCTCCAGGGTAATGCCGGACAGGGTTTCCTTTACGGTGTCGTCCAGCACCTGGAATACATCCTCCACCATGACCTGCTCCAGATACGGCGCCTGCTCTCCCAGCGTTTCCGGTGTGGGATCAAACAGACTGGTTTCCGTTGCCGCAAGCACCTCATAGGCTGTGATTTCACTGGGCGCACGCTTCAGGGAATAGCCGCCCTGGGGGCCCTTGGTAGCGCCAACAATTCCCTCTACCTTCAGCCGGGTAAACACCTGCTCCAAATAGATCTTCGAGATTTTCAGCGCTTCCGAAATCTCCAGCACTGTAAATTTGGTCTGTGTGGGGTAGCGCATGGCGAAATACACCATAGCAGACAGTCCATACCGGGCCTTTGCAGAAATTCTCATAGTCGATCCTCCAACGGGCAGATAATTGCCTATATATCCGATATGAATAATTATATTATGTCCACAGTCCTATGTCAACCTGAAAATTTTTCACTTCCGAAAAAAAGTGCTTACATCCAAAACAAAAGTGTGCTATAATTCCATTTCGTCCGGAATTCCCCGGAAAACAGAAAGTCGCAGTGAAACGCAGTAACGAGACGCAAGTTTTGTTGCTGCGTTTTTTTGCGCGCAAAAATAAAGGAGCGAGTCAAAATGCCGAAAACTAAATTTCAAAACATCATCTTTACGATTATTATGGCAACCATCATGGTCTATGGAATGATCGTCTACAATGTCTCCCTGAATACCGGCGGCGTGCATGGGGAGAACTTCCTGCACGCAATGCACGAGATGCCCATTATGGTGCCCATTGCCGCGGTGCTGGAGTTCTTTGTTGTGGAAAAGCTGGCAACCCGCCTTGCCTTTTCCTTCATGCGGCCTACGGACCGGCCCCAGCTGATTACCTACGCAGTTTCCACCATGATTGTGTGTATCATGTGCCCCATCATGAGCCTGATTGCTACGCTGCTGTTCAAAGCCCCCAGCTTTGCCGTCTGGATTCACACCTGGGGTATGAATATGCCCATGGCGCTGATCTGGCAGCTGCTCTACTGCGGCCCTCTGGTGCGGCTGATTTTCCGTACCATCTTCCGCAAAGCCCTGTCAGAATAACCCTGTTACAGCTGGTTTGGATGCTCCAGCAGCATCTTCTTAAACCGCTGGAATGCAATGCTGGGACTCCGCGCAGTATTTTCCACCAGGGCAATCTGACGCATGGGAACGGCCTCCGCCAGCGGGATTTCAAACACATCCCCCCGAAGCAAATAGGGTTCCGCCATTGGCTCCGGCACAAATCCAACCCCCAGGTTATACATTACCATAGGCAGCACCTGGTCCATGGTGGCTGCCTCCATATCCACCCGGAAATTCAGGTCATGCTTTGAGAAAAAACGCTGATAAAAATCATAGGTGCTGGTGCCGGAGCCGAGACACACCAATGGAATGGTGGAAATATCCCGAAGATGCCGGGTCGAAGCGGCCAGACTCTTATAATTGCTTCCGCCCACCAACACCTCCCGGAAGGAGCAGAGCGGGGTAATTTGAAGCGACGGTCCGCTCTGACAGGGCGTTGTAATCACAGCGCAGTCCGTCCGATGCTGAGAAAGCGCCTGAATGGCCTGAGGCGAGGTATCGTTGGTAATCCGCAGCTGAATGTTGGGATACCGGGCATGGAAATCCGCCAGCCGCCGCATCAAAAGCAGATGCAGCGCTGTCTCGCTGGCGCTGATGGAAATCACGCCGTTTTCCAGTCGGCAGTCCTTCCGCAGCTCCTCTTCTCCGGCGGTCAGCTGATCGTACGCCAGGCGCACATGGGCAAACAGCTTTTCTCCCTCCGGCGTCAGGGATACGCCCCGGTTGGAGCGCACAAACAGCGGGCACCCTAGCTCCTGCTCCAGGTTGTTCATGCAGCGGGTTACATTGGGCTGGTTGTTACCCAATACGGCCGCCGCACGGGTGAAGCTATGCTGCTGGGCAACATGGTAAAAAATACGGTAGTAATCGTAGGGAACTGCCATAAAATTGTCCTTTCTGCCATACGATATTGGTATGTCTATGATACGAATTATATATTTTACATCTTGCTAAGATAACAGTATAATACCTGCGTCTTAGAATTGCAACTCCCTCTGGGAAACCCGCCTTTTCATTGTATTTCCAGGCCTCGGAGCTGCAGGAAAGGAGTAACCTATGAAGCATAAAAAGTTTCTGATCGGCTGGATTCTTGTTGTCGCCGTGCTGGCCGTTGCCAGTATCATGGTTCCCGCCCCCGCCAGTCAGGAAACCATTCAAGAGGCGATGCGGGATGCCGTGCTCCACGAAACCGGACGCGTTAGTCTGTTTGGACTGAAAAACGTCAACCCCGGACTGATTTCCGGCATGGTCGTCACTGCATTTCTGCTGATTGTCGCCGCACTCATTCGGATCTTTGTGATCCCCAAGTTCCGATATGTTCCGGGTAAATTTCAGATGCTCCTGGAGCAGGTGGTCGGTATGTTCGACAACCTTGCCAAGAGCAACTCTCCCCATCGGAACGGCTTTCTGGGCGCTTACATCTTTGCCGCAGGCGTCTACATCTTTGTGGGAACTCTGTTTGAGCTGTTCGGTGTTCAGGCTGTGAGCATCAGCGGCGCATCGATCAGTCTGCCCGCTCCCCTGTCCGATGTCAACGGCGCCATTGCCCTGGGCTGCCTGTCCTACCTCGTTATTCTCTCCGGCGGCATCGCCGGAAACGGTGTAAAGGGCATCGGTAAAACCCTCAAGGATTTCTCCCTGCCCATCTCCATGAGCTTCCGTCTGTTTGGCGCGCTGCTCAGCGGATTGCTGGTCACGGAGCTGATCTATTATTATGTCCAACTGAGCTTTGTTCTTCCTGTGCTGGTGGCAATCATCTTTACGCTGCTGCACGCACTGATCCAGAGCTACGTTCTGACCATGCTCACCGCACTGTTCTACGGAGAGGTTTCGGAGCCTAGTCCGAAAAAAGTCAAAGCAAAAAAGAAACATGCATAAAAATAAATTGGAGGTCTTTCAAATGAAAAAGCTAAACCTGAGAATTCCCGCCCTGCTTCTGGTGGTCATCCTGATTATGGCCTTTGCCATTCCCGCATTCGCAGCCAACAGCTCTGACGCTGCTACCACTGCCGTAGAAACCGCCGGTGGCCTGTCCACCACTGCCGCAAAGGCACTGGGCGCCGCCATTGCCATCGGTCTTGCCGCTGCTGCCGGTGCAATCGCCATGGGTCTTGTTGCCGGTAAGGCCGCTGAGGGTATTGCCCGTCAGCCCGAGGCACAGGATAAGATCCGTACTACCCTGATGCTGAGCCTGGTGTTCATCGAGACTGCTATCATCT
>CAVEIY010000052.1:4136-11692 GCA_963615825.1 Flexilinea sp. | reverse complement strand
GGCGCAGAGGGATTGGCAGACAATAAGAGCCTGGAGGCACCCTCCTTGGTCCGGAGCAAAAACACCACCTGGTCCCGGGTGGGCTGATAGATTTTGTCCAGCTTTGCTCCAAGTATATGAGATTTCAGCTCTTCCACCACGGAAGAGAGGGTAATGGCGTCAAGTGGCATGGCGATCCTCCATGAGAATGGTAAATAGCGCCCGAATCCGGTCTGTCCGGCCCAATAGATACAGCGCACCGAACAGCGCTTCCAGACCGGTGGCCTTGGAATACTGCGTATGGGTGGCGTTTTTGGGGATATTGTGGACCGCGGCGTTTCGGCCTCGGCGGTAATAGCCTGTTTCTTCCTCGGTCAGGTGGGGCAGCAGACGATCCGCGGCATCCGCCTGGGCCGGAGCACAGACATAGGCCGTGGTTTCCTTGTGAAGATGGCCGCTGGTGGTGCGTCCGTCCAGCACCAGCATGGAGCGGACGAGAATTTCATAAACGGCGTCACCCATATGGGCAAGCCCCAGGGCGGAGACAGCGCCGACCTCCCGGGGCGTCAGGGCATGATGCAGCAGTGCTTCCATGGCGATCCTCCGGTCAGTCCTTTTTCCAGCCGTGATGCAGCTCATATTGGTCGTTGAAGGCGGTAATAAATCCGTCGAAGGAGCTGAGCGCACTGCCAAAGGCTTCGGCACCCTGGGGGCCTAATGCGGAGAGATACTGGCTGAAAAAGCTGTCGATTTCCTGGTGAAAGGCCAAAGCACGCTGGTGCCCCAGGTCGGTGAGATAGAGCTTTTGATTCTTTCCTGTGCCCTCCTTGCGAATCAGACCGGACTTTTGCAGATTGCGCAGGGAAACAGACAGGCTGGGCAGTCCGATGCCGCACAGAGGCGACAGCTCGCTGAGGGTAACGCCCTCGTTGGTCTTTAAAATGGTGAGAATTCGGGGCTGACCCTGATATAGCCCTGCAACCTTGCAGAAATTCCGCTCCAGTCGGGCAAAATCACGGGTGACGGTGAACACCAGTCCACCAAAATCATATCTGGAAATGGGCATGAAAGCACCTCACTGTCAAATTTTTTACAAATTATTATATCACATTCCGCCTATCTTGGAAAGTGGAAATCTGCCAGAGAAGCATTTCTGTGAAGGAACTGTGAAATGCAATGGGCAAAATGCACAAAAATGTTTGACGACTAACAGTCATTGTACTGAAATTACCAATTCACCACAGGTTATTGCTGACTTTTTGTGCAGGCTGTGGTATATTAGCGCTATATTTTAGGGCGCAATGCCCGGGGAGGAAACGATTGTGGAAGAAACCTACGGTAAGAAGATCGGAGAAGCGAAAACACTGCCTCTGGCGGTGAGCGGTATGCTGATGGTGGCATTCATTTTTCTGATTGCCGGAATCAGCGTGATGGGCTATGGCATCTCCAAGGGAACCTTTGGAAGCCTTGCTATAACGGGCATTGTCCTGCTGCTGGTGGGCATTGTGCTGCTGGCCTACTGCATCAAAACCATGATGGGCAAGGTGATTTGCTATGAGAACGCCATTGTCATCAAGGAGACGTTTAAGACCACGGTAATCCCCAGAGAGAAGATCGCTGCAATTTTCTGGGAGCGTCCCGGCGCCAATGCCAGCAACGAGAAGGTTCGGACCAACGTTAACGTTGCAGACATCATTCTCGCCGGCGGTCGTCAGCACTATCGCATTTCCGACGGCTATTACTCCAATGTGGATATTCTGGGCAAATACCAGAGCGATTATAAGATTCCCATGGAGATCAAGCGGTAATTCCCATACATCCAAACCTCCTCCGAGCAGTTCGGGGGAGGTTTTTTGGTACACAGTGCGGACACATTCCGGCGATAAATTGGAGACAGGGAGAAAAGGAGCGTGTGTGGATATGAGAAGATGGAAATGGCTGGTGGCGGCGGCTGTCCTATTGGCTGGCGTGGGAATTGCGGCTGGTGTGATGCAGCCGCGGAATGCGGCTCAGGCCATGGCAGAGGCGCAGCTCCTTTTAAACCGCTGGGGAATGTATGTTGATGCGTCGTCTCCAGAGGCGTTAGAGCAGGCAATGTGGACCTATCAGGAACAATGGAAGCAGCGATATACCATGGTATGTCCCTTTGAAAATACACCGGAGTCCTGGCGCCGCGAAAGCGAGGAAGGACGATATCTGATATCGGCTTCTGTCGGCAGCTGGAGCACAGACTGGTCACCGCTGTTTCCAATCAATCACGTTGCAAAGGCGAGGGTTCGTTCCGATTATGTCTGGGTAGAGCGGCGGGAGGATGGAAGCTATCATATTACGGCATGTATTGCCCGGGATGAGCTTCGGGCAAGTATGGTGCGGGAGAATGAAACCTGGAAGGTCAGTCAGTGGGAAAACGGAGGAGACACATGGATGATGGAGCGATACGTTCTGTCCAGTGCGCAGGATGCTGCAGAGCTGTTGACGGAGTGGGGGCCAAAGATGAATGCGGCCCAGAAAAGCGCCCTCCAGAACGCCGCTGCCCTGACGGAGCAAGCCTATGAATCCCTGGATGCAGCAATCCAAGCGGCAAATAAAATTCAGATAGACAAATTTTGCCCCCTTCGCCCGTAACAGGCAAAGGGGGCAAATCACTTATTTTCCTTCGTATACGTCCTGAATCATCTGCTTTGCGGTGTCTACCGTGCTCTGATCCGGTACCATGACATAGGCCTTCTGGCTCATGGAGTAGGGAATCTGGCTGTCGCCGGTACCGTCTACGCTGTAGGAGGTAACATCCCAACTGCCGCCATCGCTGAGCTGATCCCGGATGATGGTGCTAATGAGATCATAGGGCACGCTGGTTTCAAAGCTTCCGGACAGAGAGTCCATCAGGGAGTTGAAGTTCACCAGCAGCTCCGGAGACAGGGCCTTTTTGATGACAGCCTGAATCAGTGCCATCTGGTTCTTACCACGCTGCCGGTCGCCGGAGGCAAAGGCATGACGCTCTCGAACAAAGGACAGGGCCTTTGCACCATCCATCTGGTTGTCGCCCTGGACAAAGGAATAGTCCGAAGTGGAGAATGCCTGATCCGAGTAGACGGTGATGCCGCCCAAGGCATCAATGATATCCTCGAAGCCGCTGAAATTGACGCGGAAGTAATAGTCTACATTGACGTCATAGAGCATGGACATGGTATCCATGCAAACGTCAATACCATAGATACCTGCATGGGTCAGCTTGTCCTTGGCGCCGCCGGAGATAGACAGGGGAACGTAATAGTCACGGGGCGTGGAAATCAGGACAACCTTATGCGTTGCGGTGTTGACCGAAGCCAGAATATTGACATCGCTCCGGCTCTTTGCAACCAGACCAGACCGGCTGTCGATACCACTGATGAATACAGTGAAGATTAGACCGTCCTCGCTGGAAATGTCGGCATCCTTGGTGTTGCCCTGGAGACGGTTGGCGGCATCTGGATCCAGCTGCGCCTCTACCACCTGACGCTTTACGTGGGTTACGGTGACCTCCTTGAGCTGGTTGGCAGCGTCCTCATAGCCTTCCATTTCGGACAGCAGGTCCAGATAGGCGCTGTTTAGAATAATGGCATCTACATCGGAATTGAGAATGGCGTCAATAAGCAAGGGCAGTCCATCGTATTCTGTGGGAGTGATGGTGATGCCGTATTCCTTATCCAGCTGGGTAATGGCATCGTCGGTGTTTTCCCGGTCCTGCTGGGCAAGAATGCCATAACGATAGGTTGCAGCTACCTGGGAAAAGTCGTTGATATCATCGGCACGGACATAGATACCCACCGTAGCGGTTTCTTCCATTGGCGTGGTGATTTCTTTTGCGGTGCTCATACCCTTGTTGATATAGACGATACCAAGAATCATGATTGCACTAAATAGAACGGATAAGACGGCGCCGGTGATACAGCGCCCTTTTTTCCTGGGGTTCCAGATCAGAATGGTAACCAGCGCGACCATCAGGGCTAGGCCAACGAGCACCAGCGCAATGAATTTGCCGGGAAGAAGCATGGTAGCTACCAGCATAACGGCAAATGCAATGGCAGAAACGGCACATAGAATTAACGCGGTCAGCCCGATTCCCTGCATAACCCGTCGGCCTTTTCTACCGCGGTTTCGATTGTTCATGATAAAACCTCCAATTCTGCCGCCCCCATAGCGACACGATGGGTGATGTAATGAGCCAATTTTACCATTTTGTGAGACGGAAGTCAACGATGACGCAGAAATGGAGCAGAAAATAGAGCAGAAAATGGTGAAATGGCAAAAGGCGGACCTGCACGCTGGGTACAGGCCCGCTTAAAGTGGACGTTATTATGCGCCGCAGAGACTGACAATGGCGTCTGCAAAAATCTTAATGGAGATCACCAGTTCATCCACAACGGCGAATTCATCGTTGCCGTGCATCCGGTTGTCGGTACTGGGCATGGTGCAGCCAAAGGCAACGCCGTTTTTCATCTCGTGGCAGTAGGTGCCGCCGCCGATGGCCAGGGGCTTTGCGTTCTGAACGCCGGTGAACTTCTCATAGCTGTGGAGCAGGGTTTTCACAAAGGGCGTATCCGCAGGTACGTGATGCGGCTTTTTCATGGGAACATCCTTCAGGGCCAGTCCCTTTTTTGCGCAAGCCTGCATGGCGGCATACTTCATGTTCTGATCGTTGGCGCACAGGGGACTGCGGCAGTCAAACTGTGCTTCCAGACCGGTGGGCGTTACATGGATGATGTCCAGACTCAGGGTCAGCTCACCGGAAATCTCATCGGACATTTGAACGCCCAGACCCTTGCCCAGATAATCGCCGTGGGGAATCAGCTCGTGCAGTCCGTGCAGTGCCGTAACCTGAGGGCAGTCAGGCAGATGCATGGTGGACACCAGATGAAGCATGGCAGTGATGGCGTTGTTGCCTCCCTGGGGAGAAGCGGCATGAGCGCCTTCGCCCTGTGCGTCAATGGCAATGGTGTGCTTGTCCAGCTCCGTTACGGTAAAGGAAACGCCGGTTTCCTCCTTGGCACCTGCGCAATAGATTTCGGCAACGGTTTTGCGCATGCCCTCAATTTCCATATGGCACTTGTCCGGCACCACATTGATTTTCAGTCCTGCATCCAGTGCTTTGATCCGGGGCAGGGTATCGCTTTCGGCAAAGTCCGCAAAGATGGTGCCGATGAGTCCGCCTTTTTCAATGTTGATGAGGGGATAGTCGGCGTCCGGAGAGAAGGTAAACTGGGCCTCCGGCTCCTGGGCATAGTAATGGGCAATGTCGCCGCTGCCGCATTCCTCGTCCGTGCCCCAAATCAGGCGGACATTGTGCTTCAGGGGAACATTCAGCTCTTTCAGGCAGCGGAGGGCATAGAGGGCAGCGACACCGGGACCCTTATCATCTGCGGTACCGCGGCCATAGATTTTGCCGTCCTTTACAATGGGGTCAAAGGGGCCAGTTACCGTCCAGCCGTCAGCCACGGGAACGCAGTCCATGTGGCTTAAAATATCCAGGTGGTGGTCATTTTCCGGGAGATAGTCTACGGTGCCCACATAGCCGTCGTAGTTGGTGGTTTTGAAGCCATAGCCGGAGGCAATGTCCAGCGCCTTGGTCAGGGCGTTGTTGGGACCCTCGCCAAAGGGAGCGCCGGGACGAGCCTCGCCCTTGTCGGAGCGGATGCGTACCAGGGCCTTCACGTCCTCCAGAAATTCCTCCCGATGGGCTTCTACCCACTGGGAAATTACGTTTTGATCCATTAGAGATTCTCTCCTTTTCCATAGGTATAGACGATGTTGCAGAGAATTTTAGGCATCAGCTCCAGAGAACGGACAGGAATGAACTCATAAATGCCGTGAAACTGATAGCCGCCGGTGGAAAGGTTGGGGCAGGGCAGCCCCTTAAAGCTGAGGCTGGCGCCATCGGTACCGCCGCGGATGGGCTGGGTAACCGGCTCAATGCCATAGGCACGGAAGGCGGCTGCTGCGGTGTGGATCAGATGCATATGCGGCTCGATTTTTTCCCGCATGTTGTAGTAGGAGGACTGAATGTCAACCGCAACGGTGCCAATTCCGTATTTTGCGTTGAGGAAATCTCCGGTGACCCGCATCAAAGTCTCCTTCTGATGGAGCTTTTCCAGATCGTGATCCCGAAGAATGTATTTCAGGCTTGCCTCTGTGACGGTGCCGTGCATTTCATCGAGATGGATAAAGCCTTCGTAGTCCTGAGTGTGCTCCGGAGTCATGGCCTGAGGCAGCAGGGTCTGATACTCTGCTGCGATGGCAGCGGCATTGACCATCAGATCCTTGGCGGAGCCGGGATGGACGCCCACGCCGTGGACGGTTACACGGGCGGAGGAAGCGTTGAAGTTCTCGTATTCCAGCTCGCCAATGGGGCCGCCGTCTACAGTATACCCAAAATCGCAGCCAAATGCGGGAACGTCAAACAAATCCGGGCCTGCGCCGATCTCCTCGTCGGTGGTAAACGCAACCTTTACCACGCCGTGGGGCGTATCGGTGTGGAGCAGTTCCTCGGCCATGGTCATAATTTCAGCAATACCAGCCTTATCGTCTGCGCCCAAAAGGGTAGTGCCGTCGGTGACAATCAGGTCCTCGCCCACCACCTGGCGCAGGCAGTCATAGCCGGAATCCGGGGACATGGAAACGGTGTCATTCAGCTGAATGGTGCCGCCGTCATAGTGCTTCACAATCCGCGCTTTCACGTTTTTTCCGGATGCGGCGCAGGAAGTGTCCATATGGGCAAGAAAGCCCAGCGTGGGAAGCGGCTGATTCGTGTTGGCAGGAATGGTACCGAATACTGCACCGTCTGCCGGGGACATATGGACATCGCTTAGCCCCAGCGCAGTCATTTCCTCCATCAGCTGCCGGGCAAGATCTTTCTGCCCAGGGGTGGAGGGACGAACGCCGGAGGTTTCACTGGATGTGGTTTCTACCGTAATGTAGTGTAAAAATCGATCAAGACAGGTCATAGTCTACACCTCCTTCCGGTATTATACGATACTGGGGGGAAGGAGTCAAGAAAATCGGCGGTACCACTGTGGTGCGGAAGCGCAGCAAAGAAACGACAAGATGAAAATGCCGCCGCGAACCATACGAAGCTCGCGGCGGCGTGGTGCGGGTAACAGGACTTGAACCTGCACGGCGATGCCATTGGAACCTAAATCCAACGTGTCTGCCAATTCCACCATACCCGCAGATATTATTATTATTTTATCATAGAGTGGATGAAAACGCAAGGAAAATCCCACAGGCAAATTGAAGCGTTTGGAAATTCCCTGTTTTAAATTTTTTTGAAAAAGCGCTTGACATTGACGTAACGTCATACCCTATACTGTCATTACAGGATCCTGAAACAAAAACAGGAGGACAGAATGATGAAGCAATACACCCCAAGTGAACTGGCAAACCTTACCGGGGTTACCCCACGGACTATACGCTATTATGACCAGCGGGGGCTGCTGAAGCCGGAAAGCCGTAACGAGGAGGGCTATCGGCTCTATGGCAGCGACGCGCTTTTGCGGATGCAGCGAATTACCATGCTGAAATTTGCGGGCTTTTCCCTGGGT
>CAVEIY010000052.1:0-4036 GCA_963615825.1 Flexilinea sp. | reverse complement strand
GGTGAAATCCGGGATGCGTTGGAAGTAACTGAACAGGAGAATCTATGGCAGCTGCTCCGTGACCAAAAGCAGCTGATTATCCAGCGGATTGAGCAGCTGGAGGAGATTGTGAATCTGCTGGACGAACTGAATCAGGCGGACGCTGCCGATCCAGACACTTTGGCACGTTCCATGCAGCTGGTGCGTAAAATCAACCATTCCGTGCGCTGTTATCAAGTTTTTCAGCGGAATGGCTCTGCCAATCTATATCCCTGGGAGTTTGACCGGATGCAGCTGAAACCGGGGGAGAGAATTCTGGACGTCGGCTGCGGCGTGGGCATGATCTGGCGGCATAGCTGGGAGCGGATTCCGGAAAACCTACAGGTGGATTTGATGGATCTCCATGAGAATAACCTGATAAAGCTCCAGACCTATTACAGGGAGCGGAAGGATTTGCTGGCACCTGGGGTACGGCTTTCGTTCCGGCATGAGAATGTGGAAACTGCGGCGCTGGATGGCGGTTATGACCAGATTTTAATGGCTTATCTGGCCCATTCGCTGGAGCATTGTTCGGAAACGGTAGAGAAGTTCAAAATGACGCTGCGTCCCGGAGGAATCCTCAACGTGGTGGAAAGCGTGGATGTGCAAATGCTGGAGGAAATGGACGCGCTGTATCAGGGCTTTTCCGAAGTAACCTGCCTGGGCAGCCGAATCGCAAAGAAAAAGGCGCAGCGGAAGGAGCTGGAACAGATGCTAAATTCCTGCTTCCCGGAGATAGAGTGCCATGTATTCCAGAATGATCTGACCTTTACGGTGGTGGAGGAGCTGTATCGCTTTTTGATGGACTCCTATCAGGAACTGGTGCAGGAACTGGAGACCTCGGGCACGGACTTTATTGCCTATCTCCGCGGAGTGATGGGACAGAAGGGGAAGATTGTGCTCCATAGTCAGGTAAGGATGTATCGCTGCAAAAAGAAGGAGGAAGCATAATGGGAATTCGCATTGCAAAGCTGGAGGATACCCCGCAGCTGATGGAGCTGTTTGACGGCAGTCTAAGGCACATGGCGGCGCTTCAGCCGTGGCAGTGGCGGGTGGTGCCCCAGGAGAAGGAATTTGTTCAGGCGGCAATTCTGGAGCCCAATGGGATGCTCTATGTCTGGGAGGAAGAGGGGCGGCTGTTGGGATTGGTGTCGCTGTTTTTGAAAGAGCAGGAGGAAAACGCGATTCGCTTCCCTTGCCGCTATGTATATTTGGATACATTATATGTGAGACCGGAAGCAAAAGGCCGTGGCATCGGGACGGCTCTGTATCAAGCTGCGTGTCAATGGGCAAAGGAGCAGGGAGCAGACCGCGTGGAGCTGATGACCCTGGGTGAAAATCGTAATGCCAGAGCTTTTTATGACAAAATGGGAATGCAGGAGCAGCAGGTGATTCTGACAACGTTCCTGAAATAAAAGAATCGCCGCAGGAAGCTATTTCCTGCGGCAAATTTTATAGGGCAATATATATTAGATAAACTGCGCAAACACCGAAGCGCCCACGACCGTGAGGATTCCTGCCACCGCAATGGAGAGGCTGCTCATGGCGCCCTCGACCTGGCCCATTTCCATGGCCTTTGCGGTACCAACCGCATGAGAAGAAGTCCCGATGGCGATGCCCTTTGCAATGGGATCGGTGATATGGAACACCCGGCAGACCATGGGAGCGAACATATTGCCCATGAGTCCGGTGATGATAATCACTGCAACGGTCAGGGTAACATAGCCGCCCAGTTCCTCCGATACGCCCATTCCAATGGCGGTAGTAATGGATTTTGGCAGCAGCGTCACATACTCTGCATGGTTTAGCCCAAAAATCATACCCATTGCCAGCACGCACAGCAGCGTGGTCAGAACGCCGGAGGCGATCCCCAACAGAATGGCCGCCTTGTTCTGCTTTAACAGGTCCAGCTTTTCATAGAGTGGAATGGCAAGGCAGACGGTGGCGGGGGTGAGAAGGTAGCTTAAATATTTTGCGCCAGAATAGTATACATCATAGTCCATATTGGTGACAGCCAGCAGGGCAATGGTGATGATAATGGAGATCAATAGGGGATTAAACAGGGGGCATTTCCACTTTTTTTGGAGCAAGCAGCCCAGACCGTAGGCCACCAGACTGATGGCTACGCCGAAAAATGCGGAGGATTCCAGAAATGAACTCATGCTGCCTTGCCTCCCTTTTTCCGAATGACCAGCTGGGTGACATGTCCGCTTACCAGCATCACCAGGAAGGTAGACACCACGGTAATCACCAGATAAGCGGCAAGATGCGCCTTGAGAATATCAAAGGAGGTAATCAGGCCAACGGCTGCCGGAATAAACATCAGCGGCATAATCTCAATGAGAAAGGCCGAGGTTTCCTTCACCTCAGACAGGGGGATGATGTGCAGCTGGAGGCAGCCCAGCATCAGTACCAGACCATAAATGCTGGCGGGGATGGGGAGGGGCAGCAGGAAGTTTAGCAGCTCTCCAATAAGGGAGATCACCAGAATAATGCCGAATTGTTTTACGTATTTCATAAAATGCCTTCTTTTTCGGGGAAAACAGCGCCCCAGAGTTTCACAATGTCCATCATTATAGTACTGTTCGTTCCCGGTGTAAATGGGCAGAACCCCGAAATCGGCGGGAAATTCCAGAGACATTTCGGCAAAATGAAAATTTGAATTCAAATGATTTGAGATGGAAATGGTCATAATAAGTTCATAAAGTGTTCAAGTATTTTTAGCACTCTCCTCTTGACAGTGCTAAAAATGGTGTTATAATGGAATCGAAGTTAAGGAAGAGGGTTCCGAGAGGGACCGGAAATCCAGACACTTCATTAGATGCCCTGCAGAATGCGGGACGGCAACAATTGTTCGCCTGCGAGAAGATCGTTTCTCCCCCTACAAGCGGATACAGTAAATTGTGTATTGGAGGAATGACTTATGTTGCCTAGCATCTTTGGTGAAAATATGTTTGATGAAATGTTTGACCGTGCGTTTGATATGGATGGTATGTTTGGCGGAAAGAATCCCCTGTATGGTAAGCATGCCAAGAACTTGATGAAAACCGATATCCGTGAGACGGATCAGTCCTATGAGCTGGATATTGATCTGCCGGGCTTCAAGAAGGATGAGGTCCAGGTTGAGCTGGAGGACGGTTATCTGACCATCCGTGCACAAAAGGGACTGGATAAGGACGAAAAGGACGATCAGGGACGGTACATCCGTCAGGAGCGGTATGCCGGTGCAATGAGCCGGAGCTTCTATGTGGGCGATGGCATCACAGTAGACGATATGAAGGCAAAATTTGAGGATGGCATCCTTCAGATTTCCGTGCCTAAGACCACGGTGGAGGCGCTGCCCAAGAAGAACATCCTTGCCATTGAGTAAATCATTTCACATACCCCCTAAAAGCGTTTGCCCCCGCCGGATTGCGTTCCGGCGGGGGCAAAGGTTTATTTCAGTTTGCTCTGGCAGCGGCTTACAAACGATTCACTGCGAATGATGCAGCGGCGGATGGTTCCGCTGCCGATTTCTCCAGTCTGATCGTAGGCGGTGACGGAGAAGGTGAGCATTTTACCGTTTACCTCGGTCAGCGTGCATTCGGCCCGAACCTCCATGCCCACCGGAGAGGGAGCGGAGTGCTGGATGTCCATGGAAACGCCAACGGTGCTCTGACCGTCCTCTAATGCGCCGGAGAGTGCGTTGCAGGTGGCTTCTTCCATCAGTGCCAGCATAAAGGGGGTGCCAAACACCGGAAGAGAGCCGGAACCGCAGGCTGCCGCGGTTTTTTCGGGGGTTACAGTGGTCGAAGCCGTGCCGCTGCATCCGATTGTCAATGCCATAAAAATACCTCCATTGTTTCACTTGGGGATAGTATAGAACCTGGAAGGGAAAAATGCAAGCCCCCGCTTGAGACGGTTGACTTTTGACGGGAATTGCAGTAAAATAACCGGGAAATCAGGGGAGCCCTGCATAACGATTTGAGACATAAAATGTCACTCTGCCATTGTCGGACGGCGGAGGGGCATTTTTTTG
>CAVEIY010000051.1:1887-12118 GCA_963615825.1 Flexilinea sp. | reverse complement strand
TTTGTAGATAAGGTCCGAATTTTTGTCCAGGCTGGTCACGGCGGCAATGGCTGCATGTCCTTCCGGCGGGAGAAATATATCGCGGCAGGCGGTCCGGATGGCGGCGACGGCGGCCATGGCGGCAGCGTCGTGCTGCGGGTGGATACTGGTATGACCACGCTGATGGATTTTCGCTATAAGCGGAAGTATACCGCGCAGCCCGGCGGCAACGGCCAGGGCAGCAACATGAAGGGCCGGAATGGTGACAACCTGGTGATCTCCGTCCCGCTGGGCACCGTGGTTCGGGATGCGGAAACCGGCGAAGTGATCCACGATATGTCCGATCAGGAGGATTTTGTGCTGGCCAAGGGCGGAAGAGGCGGCTGGGGCAACCAGCGGTTTGCAACGCCCACCCGTCAGGCGCCGCGGTTCGCCAAGGCAGGTCTGCCCGGAGAGAGCCATGAGGTCATCCTAGAACTGAAGCTCCTGGCGGATGTGGGCCTGGTGGGCTTCCCCAATGTGGGAAAATCCACGCTGCTGTCTGTGGTGTCCGGCGCGCATCCTAAGATTGCGAACTATCATTTTACAACGCTGTTCCCGAACCTGGGCGTGGTATACCTGGGAGAAGGGGAGAGCTTTGTGATGGCCGATATCCCCGGTATCATCGAGGGTGCGTCTGAGGGCGTTGGTCTGGGCCATGATTTCCTCCGGCATATTGACCGGTGCCGCCTGATTGTCCACATTGTGGATGTTTCCGGCAGCGAGGGCAGAGATCCGGTAGAGGACCTGGAAACCATCAACGGCGAGCTTGCGCAGTATTCTCCTGAGCTGGCAAAGCGGCCTATGATTGTAGTGGCCAATAAAATGGACATTCTCCAGGAGCCGGAGAATCTGGAACGGCTTCGGGCATATACCAAGGAGCATGACCTGCCGCTGTATGAGATGTCCGCTGCGATTCATAAGGGCACCATGGAGCTGATGCGGGAGATCTATAACCGCCTGCAGGAGCTGCCGCCCATTACCGTGTATGAGGCGGAGTATGTCAAGCCACTGCCTCAGGCGGGCAGCATGGACGAAATCACCATTGAGCCGCAGGATGGCCTGTGGCTGGTGTCCGGTCCCTGGCTGGAGCGCCTGATTGCAGACATCAACTTCGACGATTACGAGTCCCGGATGTATTTTGACCGCCAGCTGCGGAAATGCGGACTGTTCGAGCGTCTGGAGGAAATGGGCATCGAAAAGGGTGATACCGTCAGCATTTATGATGTTGAGTTCGATTATGAACCTTAACGGAGAAAAGTTTCGGTTTTCGCAAAAAAGTGCTTGACAATTTGAAAAATTGCTGTATAATAAATCATGCTTTCGGGGTCAGCCCCGGAGCATGAATATAGGGGATTAGTGTAACGGTAACACACCGGACTCTGACTCCGTTTTCGGGGGTTCGAATCCCTCATCCCCTGCCACAAAAACTCGCATTTGTCTTTGGCAAATGCGAGTTTTTGCGTGAAGTGTGCTCTGCGTGCACGTGAAGAAATGCTGCGCATTGTGAAGCTGCTGCGCAGTGAAGCACCTGCGGGAGTGGGTGGCACGCGGACTTCACGTTGTGCGCTGCACAATACTTCACATCTTCACTTGCGCAAGGCGCATACTTCACTGAAATGATGAGACCGAGGAATTGGGGGGGATTTATATGCGGGAGAGTAAATTGCGGACGCAGTCTATGGATTTTGCGGTTTCAATTGTCAACCTCGTAAAATCCCTCAAGGAAAAAAGGGAATCCATCATTTCAAATCAGATTGGAAGAAGCGGAACCTCCATCGGCGCAAACATTCGTGAGGCACAGTATGCCCACGGGAAAGCGGATTTTATTGCGAAGCTCCAAATTGCGCTCAAGGAGGCCAGCGAAACAGGCTATTGGTTGGAGTTGCTCTATAAAACGAATTATATATCGGAAAGTGAGTACAAGGAATTAGACAGCGCTTGCGCGGGAATTCGGGTTATGCTCGTGGCTTCTATCAATACTGCAAAAGAAAATATGAAATAACCTTCCCATTCCGCCGTTTTTGCTGTAAAATACAAGCAGAAACGGCGGTGTTTTTATGAAACGAACCCCCAATAGAATCTCTCAAGAACGTGCAATCTTTCTTGTGATTGCCGGGCTGCTCCTCGGCACCATATTTACATTCGGGATGCGCTACTGGTACGCACCGATCAGCCGGGGAGACTGCACCCAGGTGGAAACGGAATTTGTCTCCAGTCGGAAACGCATTCGCCGGGGCAACATTCAGCTTATCTATATTGACTGCGCAAACGGACAGCAATATGAGATTGGCGGCGCGTGTATCAGTCAGACAGTGCTGGACGGCGTGGAAAAACTGCAATCCCGAGAGCCCATCGCCCTGCTGATCCATCCCAACAGCGACGCGATCATGGAGCTTTCCTGCGAATCCGGGACGCTATTGACCTTTGACGATTCCGCTCAGCGGATGGCGGGCAACACGCGGCTCTTTGCGGTGCTTGGTATTCTAATGTATGTGGCGGCGCTGGGGGGACTGTATCAACTCATCCGGCCGTGGAAGCGGCAGCGCAGCAGAAAAAAGCAAAAATAAAGCGTCATTCCATCCTCCCACACCCTCCACTTGCAATTTCACCGGCGCTATGGTAAGATGTTCCGTGTACTATGCCCAAAGCGGGCGAAATTCAGAAGAAACGGCGCTGGACGGAGGAACTCAGGTATGTCTAAGCTTAAACAGAACATTCAGGATAACGGCGGCTTTCAGCATTGGTTTGTCAATGTGTTTTGGTATCACTATAAATGGCCTTTGCTGATCGGCGTTGTGGTTCTGGGCATTATTGTGTTTATCACGGTGGATTCTCTGAGAAAAGAGCGCTATGATACCACGGTGGTCATTGCCACGGATTATTTTGTCGATGAAGAGCAGCTGAGCGCGCTGGACCAGGTGCTAAAGCCCGTAGTAGGGGATTTGGACGGCAACGGCAAGGTAAACATCAACTATGCCGTGCTCTATGTGGGCAACACGGAAGTGGGACGGCAGAATCAGGAGCGGATGTATCTCTATATGTCCCAGGAGGATGTGGGCCTGTACCTCATGAGCCAGAACGTATCCGACGCCTTTACCAATCCGGAGCTGGAGTATTTTACCGACAGTCTGAGCGACCTGGGGCTGCCCTGTGACGAGGATAATCCCGTCCGGCTGAGCCTCAAGGATAATTCCGTGCTGAAGGAATGCGGCATGGAGGATATGTATTTGTCCATCATGGACTTTACCACGGTGAAGGGCGATTCTACGGCCCGAAACACCCGGGATGCGGCGGTCAGCATGGCGCAGGCTCTGATTGACGCCGGGACTTCCGGCGAGAATTCGTAATATCGGAGGGGTGCTGTGCAGGTTCGCAGCACCCCCTTGATCCATTACAGGGAGGGAACCACACCATGAAAATCCGCAGCATTGCCAGCCGGGAGCGGCGAAAACCGGACCATGCAGCAAGAGTGCTCACCGGGTTTTTCCTGCTGGTGATCGCCCTTGGCAGCCTGCTGCTGAGCCTCCCGATTTCCTCCCGCAGCGGAGAGAGCTGCGGCGGGATGACAGCGGTGTTTACGGCCACCTCGGCCACCTGTGTCACCGGGCTTTCGCTGGTGGATACCTACACCCAGTGGTCGGCCTTCGGTCAGGTGGTATTGCTGGGACTAATCCAGATCGGCGGACTGGGGTATATGGCCTTTGTCTCCGTATTCTATTTCCTGCTCCGGCGTCGGATTGGACTGCGGGAGCGGCTGGTGATTCAGCAGGCCATGGCCCTGGACGAGCTGGAGGGCGTGGTACGGCTGGTGCGGCTGATGCTGGCTGGCACCTTTCTGGTGGAGGGCACCGGCGCGCTGATTTTAACCCTGCGCTTTGCCGCGGAATATCCCCTGAAAAAAGCGCTGTGGCTGGGAATTTTCCACAGCATATCGGCGTTCTGCAATGCGGGCTTTGATATCATGGGTTTTTTAACCCCTGGGGCAAGTCTTGCATCCCTTAAAGGGGACGTGGTGGTAAATTTGACCCTTTCGGCGCTGATTGCCATTGGCGGACTGGGCTTTTTCGTCTGGAATGACCTGCTGATGCTGCGGCGGAAAAACCATCGGCTCAGCGTTCACACCCGCCTGGTGCTCTGGACCACGGGAATCCTGCTGATCGGGGGCACGCTGGCCATTTTGGTGCTGGAGTGGAAGAACCCGGAAACCCTGGGGGATCTCCCGGTGGGGCAGAAAATTCTGGCGGCCTTCTTCCAGTCCGGAACCACTCGAACCGCAGGCTTTGCTGCCATCGACCAGGGAAGCCTGACCGGAAGCGGCAAGCTGGTTTCCATGCTGCTGATGCTGGTGGGCGGCTCCAGCGGCTCCACGGCAGGCGGCATCAAAACCGTATCCGTAGCGCTGCTGTTTATCATGAGCTACAGCGTGCTGCGGAATCATCGGGAGACGGTGCTGTTCGGACGGCGGATTCCGCAGCAGCAGATGGCCAGCGCCGCCAGCATTGCGCTGCTGGTGACCGGATTGGGACTGCTGGGCGCGGTGATTCTGGCTGCCACCAACGGACTTCCGCTGGGAGACTGCCTGTACGAATCCATTTCAGCCATTTGCACTGTGGGCTTGTCCACCGGCATCACCGCAGGACTGAATGTTGGATCCAAGCTTCTTTTGATTGTGTATATGTTCTTTGGACGGGTGGGAATCATGACCATCAGCTTTGCGTTTATGACAAAAATCCCACCGGATAACGCCATTCGACGCCCCGAAGCACGGGTGCTCATTGGATAGGAGAGAGACGATGAAAACCTTTATTGTAATCGGCTTGGGCCGGTTTGGCAGCGCCGCAGCGGAGCAGCTCTATGACATGGGCCATGAGGTAATCGTGGTGGACCGGGACGAGGAAGCGGTGAACCATCTGGCGGACCGCTGCACCCATGCGGCCATTGGCGACGCCCGGGAAATTGAGGTGCTTCGGGCCGTGGGGGCCGCAGAGTGTCAGTGCGCCATTGTGGCCATGGGCGAGGATTTGGCGGCCAGCGTGCTCATTACCATGAACCTGCGGGATCTGGGCTGCAAGCATATCATCTGCAAGGCCCAGAACGAGATGTATCAGCGGGCATTGGAACGGGTTGGCGCAGACCGGGTGGTGATTCCCGAGCGGGAGATGGCACATCGGCTGGTGCGGAGTCTCGGTTCCAAGAGCTTTCTCGACTATATGGAGCTGTCCGGGGAATACGCCATTGCGGAGTTCTCTGCCCCGAAAAGCTGGGTGGGCAAGAACCTCAAGGCCTTGAATGTACGCTCCAAATATCAGATCAGCATTCTGGCCATTCGGAACGAGGGAAGCGGCAGCCTGCGGATGTCTCCTGGCGGCGAGGATGCCATTGGTGCGGGAGACACCCTGATGGTGATGGGCCGGCAGCAGGATCTTCAGAGGTTACAGAGATTATGATGGAGCAGATTACAAGCCGCCAGAACAGCCTGCTGACCCGGATTGTGCGGCTGCAAAATTCCAAGAAATTTCGCCGGGAGCAGGGACTGTTTGTGGGCGACGGCACCAAGCTGCTGGAGGAGGCCATCCGCTGGGATCCCCAGGGACTCCGGGCAGTGGTGCTCCAGGAGGGCGTTCCATGTCCTGCGCTTCCGGAGCATGTGCGGACTGTGCAGGTGCCAAAGTCGCTGATGGAGAGCGTTTCTCAGATGGAAGCACCGGAGGGGGCGCTGTTTGTCTCTGCCATGCCGGAGCAGCGGGAGACGACGGTGGAAAAGGGATGTTTGGTGCTGGACGGCATTCAGGACCCGGGAAATCTAGGCACTATTTTAAGAACCGCCGATGCGCTGGATGTGCCGGTGGTGCTGACCGAGGGCTGCTGCGACCCCTATAATGCAAAAACCGTTCGGGCCACCATGGGGGCGATTTTTCGCACCACTCCGGGCTATTTGACCCGGCAGCAGTTGATTCAGGCCTGCCGGGAGCGGGAAATTCCGCTGCTTGCAACAGCGCTTTCCGATCAGGCCCAGGATATTCGCAGGCAGAACCTCCGTCAGGCGGCGGTAGTTATCGGCAGCGAGGGGCAGGGAGTATCCAAAATGCTGCTGGAGGCATCCCAGGGGCAGCTGATTATTCCCATGCATCCCAGATGTGAATCCCTGAACGCATCGGTGGCCGCAGCCATTGTGCTGTGGCAGATGACAGGACTGTAGAAAAAGGAGGCATTCCCATGGCACAGCTTCAATATTGGATTTGGCTGACCACCCGCAAGGGCCTGACGCTGAGAGGACAGCAGTTGACCCTGCGCTATTTCGGCTCGCCGGAAGCGGCATATGAGGCGTCGCCCGGGGATATTGCAGCGGTTCCCGGTCTGGTGGATCGGGAACGGGAGGCGCTGGCCCAGAAGGATTTGGCCTATGCCAGGGAGGTGCTGGAGCTGTGCAGCGATCAGGGCATCCGGATGATAACCTGCCGGGACGAGCGCTATCCTCAGCGGCTGCTTGCCATCGACTGTCCGCCGCTGGTGCTGTACTATCGGGGCACGCTGCTGGAGTTTGACGAGCTTCCGGTGGTGACGGTGGTAGGCTCCAGAAATGCCAGCGCCTATGGTCTGGCCGTGGCACGGAAAATGGGCAACCAGATTGGCGCATGCGGCGGCGTTGTGGTGTCCGGTGCGGCAAAGGGCATTGATTCTCAGGCACTGGAGGGTGCCTTGGAGGCCGGAGCCTATGTGGCGGCGGTACTGGGCAACGGACTGGATATCGTCTATCCCAAGTCCTCGGAATCCGTGTATCAGGCGGTGGCCAATCACGGCTGCCTTATCTCGGAGTTTGCACCGGGTACGCCGCCTCGGAGCCGGAATTTTCCACAGAGAAACCGGATCATGAGCGGTTTGGCGCTGGGCGTCCTGGTGGTGGAAGCCGCCAAGCAGTCCGGCAGTCTGATTACTGCGGGCCTTGCGCTGGAGCAGGGAAGAGACGTGTTTGCGGTACCCGGCAACATCGGTATTCCCTCCTGCGAGGGCAGCAATCAGCTGCTCCAGGAAGGGGCTATGCTGGTGATGAACGGTTGGGATATTATGCGGGAATATGCCCCGCGCTATAGAAGCCGGGTTCACGAGCTGGAGGAGGAAGCCCCGGTGGAGCTGCCCCAGTCCCAGGAGGTGGAGCTGAAGGTGGCAACCCCGGTTTCTGCTCCAAAACGTCATAAAATTCTTGATTTTCCGGCAAAATCCGCAAAAACAGAGAAAAATCCTGGGCCAAATGGAGAAAATAGAATTGACATTGAGCCAAAGAGGAATTATATTGACCTACAAGAGAAAATTTCTGCGCTGACTCCGGACGAACGGGAGATCGCCGCAGCCCTGATTCCCGGTGCATGCCAGGTGGACGAGATCGTGGCACTGACCGGGCTGAGTGTGGCGCGGGTACTGGCCTCTCTGACGCTGCTTCAGGTCAAGGGCTATGTGACGCAAATGCCGGGAAAGCGATTTTATCTCAATATTCAATAGATTATAGACATCGGAGGAGCATGGATGGCAAACGCATCGAATCTCGTCATTGTCGAGTCACCGGCAAAGGCGAAAACCATAGGAAAATATCTTGGGCCGGACTATGAGGTCAAGGCGTGCATGGGCCACCTGCGGGATCTGCCCAAGAGCAAAATGGGCGTGGATATTGAGCACGATTTCGAGCCCCAGTATATGCCCCTGAAGGGCAAGGAAGCAGTGATTGCGGATCTGAAAAAATCCGCCGAGTCGGTAGATCGCATCTACCTGGCAACTGACCCGGACCGGGAGGGAGAGGCCATCTCGTGGCACCTGACCTATCTCCTGAATCTCCCGGAGGATCAGGTTCACCGCGTCACCTTTAACGAGATCACGAAGAATGTGGTCAGCACCAGCATTCAGCATCCCAGAGCCATTGACCAGGATCTGGTGGACGCCCAGCAGGCCCGCCGCATTCTGGACCGGATCGTGGGCTATCAGCTGTCGCCGCTGCTGTGGAAGAAAATCCGCCGTGGCCTGTCGGCAGGACGGGTACAGTCTGTTGCCACCCGGCTGGTGGTGGATCGGGAGGAGGAAATCCGCGCGTTCCAGCCCCAGGAGTATTGGTCCATTGATGTGGATTTGCAGCGGATGGCCGGTCCCGGCAGGTTTACCGCCCACTATCACGGCGAGAACAAGAAGCGGGAGCTTCACAGCCAGGAAGAGGTGGACGAGATCCTGCGGGATGTGGAAAACGCCCCGTTTGTGGTGTCTGCGGTGAAGCGTTCGGAGAAAAAACGCACTCCCGCACCGCCCTTTATCACTTCGACCCTCCAGCAGGAGGCGTCCCGAAAGCTGGGCATGACGCCCCGGCGCACCATGGCCATTGCCCAGATGCTCTATGAGGGCATCGACGTGGCAGGCGAGGGCACCGTGGGTCTTATTACCTACATGCGTACCGACTCCCTGCGGCTTTCGGAGGAAGCACTGGCTGCGGCAGGCAGCTTTATTGTGGGCCGCTACGGAAAGGACTATTATAAAGAGGGGCCCCGGCGGTATAAGACGAAAAATGCCGCTCAGGACGCCCATGAGGCCATCCGTCCCAGTAATGTGAATCTGGATCCGGAGTCCATTAAGAGCAGCCTGACCACCGAGCAGTATAAGCTCTATCGGCTGGTATGGAGCCGGTTTGTGGCGTCTCAGATGTCCAATGCGCTGTATGATACCCTGTCCATCGACACGGTTTCTGCAGGTCATATCTTCCGGGCCAATCACCAGAGCCTGAAATTCCCGGGCTTCATCGCGGTCTATGAAGAGGGCAAGGACGATGAAACCGAGGAAAAGCAGACCCCGCTGCCCAACCTGCAGGAGGGGGAGACGGTACTGCTCTCCGGCCATGAAAAGCAGCAGCATTTCACTCAGCCTCCCGCCCGGTATACCGAGGCAACGCTGGTCAAGGCCATGGAGGAAAAGGGCGTTGGACGGCCCAGTACCTATGCGGCAACAGTTTCGACGATTCTGGACCGGGAATATGTCATCAAGCAGGACAAGCGCCTGAGTCCCACGCCCCTGGGCGAGGTGGTCACCGGACTGATGAAGGAGCGGTTCCAGGACGTCATCGACGTGGCCTTTACCGCCCATATGGAGAGTCTGCTGGACCAGGTGGAGGCAGGCGACATCTATTGGAAGCAGGTACTCCGGGACTTCTATCAGCACTTCCATCAGGAGATGGAGGAGGCGGAGGAAGCGCTGAAGGATACTCGCATCAAGGTGCCCGACGAGGTTACTGACGAAATGTGCGAGCTGTGCGGCCGGAATATGGTCATCAAAAGCGGCCGGTTCGGACGGTTTTTGGCATGTCCCGGCTATCCCGAGTGTAAAAATACAAAGCCTCTGGCGGAACGGATGCCAGGACGCTGTCCCAAGTGCGGCGCCGGTATGCTCAAGCGGAAGAGCCAGCGGGGCTATGCCTACTATGCGTGCGAAAAGGGCAAGGAATGCGGCTTTATGTCCTGGGAGGTTCCCACCGCCGAGGATTGCCCCTACTGCGGCAAGACCATGTTCAAGAAATCCGGCAAGGGACAGAAGAAGGTATTCTGCATCAATGAGGAATGCGAAAACTTCACCCCGGAGGAGCTGCGCGGCGGCTATCGGAAGAAGAAAACCACCGAAGCGCCTGCGGAGGATGCAGCCAACGTAGCGGCCAAGACGGCAGAGGAAGAAACCCCTGCGAAAACCACCAAGAAGGCCGCAGAAAAGAAGCCGAAGAAAACCGCTGCGAAGAAAACCACAGCAAAAAAGACTGCGGCCAAAACCACCAAGAAAACCGCTGCAAAAAAGACCGCCAAGAAGCCTGCGGCGAAAAAAGCGGAAAAGGCCACGGAGGATACCGACCATGAAGCATGATATTACGGTGGTAGGTGCGGGCCTGGCCGGAAGCGAGGCGGCCTGGCAGCTGGCAAATATGGGCCTCAAGGTCCGTCTGGTGGAGATGAAGCCGGAGAAAAAGACCCCGGCCCATCAGTCAGATCTGTTTGGCGAGCTGGTGTGCTCCAATTCCCTGCGGGGGGATTCCCTGGCCAATGCCATTGGACTTTTGAAGGAAGAGCTAAGGCATCTGGACAGCTTGATCCTGCGCTGCGCCGAGGAAAATCGCGTGGAGGCAGGCGGCGCATTGGCAGTGGATCGGGTGGCGTTTGCCGCTGCCATTACCAAGGCCCTGGAGGACCATGAGAAC
>CAVEIY010000051.1:0-1877 GCA_963615825.1 Flexilinea sp. | reverse complement strand
GGAGCTGACGGAGATCCCGGAGGGACCTGCGATCATCGCCACCGGACCGCTGACCTCCGATCCCATGGCAGAGGCGATTTCCCAATTCTTTGGCGGCGCACAGGGGCTGAAATTCTATGACGCTGCGGCACCGCTGGTGAGCTTTGAGTCGCTTGACATGGACCATTGCTGGTTTGCCTCTCGCTACGATAAGGGCACTGCGGATTACATCAACTGCGCCATGGACCGGCAGCAGTATCTGGACTTTGTCCGGGAGCTTTCCCAGGCGGAGGAAGCGGCGGTTCATGGATTTGAGGATAAAAAGGTCTTTGAGGGCTGCATGCCCGTTGAGGTGATGGCCCGTCGGGGAGAGGACACTCTGCGCTATGGTCCCCTGAAGCCCGTTGGACTCAAGGATCCCAAAACCGGAAAGGAACCCTATGCGGTGGTGCAGCTGCGGAAGGACAACCGTACGGGCACCGTCTATAACATCGTCGGGTTCCAGACCCATCTGCGCTGGCCGGAGCAGAAGCGGGTGTTTTCTATGATTCCGGCGCTGAGCCATGCGGAGTATCTCCGCTACGGCGTGATGCACCGGAACACCTATCTGGACTCCCCACGGCTTTTGGACCGGTATTATCGGGCCAGAAAGAATCCCGAGATTGCCTTTGCCGGACAGATGACCGGCGTAGAGGGCTATATCGAGTCCACGGCCTCCGGCATGCTGGCGGCATTGGAGATGGGACGGCACATTCTGGGCAAGCCGCCGGTGGATTTTCCCACCTGTACGGCCATCGGCGCATTGGCCGGGTACATCAGCGACGAGAGCGTTGTGAAATTCCAGCCGATGAATGTGAACTTCGGCATCATTGACCAGCTGAACTATAAGTTCAAGGGGAAAAAGCATGACCGTTATCTGGAGGTAAGCCGCAGAGCGCTTGCCGCCATTGATGAAATCAAAGCTCGGCTGTAAGTCGGGCGAAAGGAGCATCCTATGAAGATTATCGTAGACGCCATGGGCGGCGACAATGCACCCAAGGCCCCGGTGATGGGCGCTATTGCTGCGGCAAAAGCCTATGATGTAGAGATCATACTGGTGGGGCAGAGCGAAAAGATCCTGGAGTGCCTCAAAGAGGAGGGCATCGACACCCTGCCCCCCGGGGTAGAGGTTGCCTTTGCCTCTCAGGTGGTAACCATGTGCGACAATCCCACGGCGGTGCTTCATACCGGCAGGGATTCCTCCATGGTGGTGGGCGCACAGCTGCTGGCAAAGGGCCAGGGCGATGCGTTTGTATCCGCAGGCAATACCGGCGCCCTTTTGACTGTGGCGACCCTGGTGGCAAAGCGCATTAAGGGCATTAAGCGCGCGGCCGTTTCCCCGGTTTGCCCCACGGAGACGGGAAAATGCGTGATTCTCGATGCGGGCGCAAACAATGAGTGTACCCCGGAATACCTGCTGCAATTCGGCTATATGGGTTCATTCTATGCAGAGCGGTATCTGGGCATTCAGAAGCCTCGGGTGGGCCTGCTCAACAACGGTGCAGAGGAAACCAAGGGCCGGGAGCTGCAAAGAGACGCCTATGCCCTGCTGAAAAAAGCGGGAGACGACGGCGAGATCAACTTTGTGGGCAACGTGGAGGCACGGGATGTCCCCACCGGCAAGGTGGACGTGGTGGTCTGCGACGGCTTTTCCGGCAATATTCTGCTCAAGAGCATCGAGGGCACGGGAATTCTTCTGGCCCACAAGCTCAAGGAGATGTTTAAAAGCTCCCTTGCCACCAAGCTGGGATACCTTCTCTGCAAGGGCGGCATGGACGAGTTTAAGAAGCTGCTGGATTCCCGTGAGGTGGGCGGCTCCATGTTCCTGGGCATCACAAAGCCGGTGGTAAAGGCCCACG
>CAVEIY010000050.1:0-12147 GCA_963615825.1 Flexilinea sp. | reverse complement strand
GAGCATCTCACTCGTAATGAGAAGGTTGTGGGTTCGATTCCCACCATCAGCTCCACGTCGTCGCGGACTTCGTATCGTTCGCGACGGCGTTTTTTTACGCCATCGCTCACTCACTTCGTCACTCCTCCTTTCCAATCGCAACCCGCTGCGCTGGGCTTGCGATTGGTGTGCGCCTGCGGGCGCGGGTGTGACTGTGTTGAATGATATCTGTTTTTCCTGTATCTCCATGGAATCATTGGATTCCATGGGGATTTTATATTTCTTGACAGAGAAAACGCACTATTACATCGAGACCAAACATAAACGGGTCCGCCTCATCCATTTGAGGTGAACCCGTTTAATTTATCATTCTTCTTAACTTTTATTGCCCTTCCGCTAAAAAACGGTTTTGGGGCGACAGGAGGGAGATCCTGCCGCCCCACGGTTATGGAAGAGATAAGCTGCTTTTGCAGCCTCTCATTATAATAGTGTCTTGAACAGCGCGAAATGTTGCATAAAAATCGAAATTTTCTAAAATTTTTTTACCAGGACCAAAGGCACTGCTTCAGATCCACATGGGTATCATCTTTCATCACGACACCCTCCTTCAGCAGCAAATCCCGCTGCTCCAGCCATCCCGGCGCCAAACGACCTGCATGATTGACCACACGATGGCATGGAAACTGTCCATATCGCTCTGCGCTAGACAATATTCGCGCCACCAGTCTGGAGTTTTTCTCCCGACCAATGAGCCGAGCCAGCTGTCCATAGGTTGCCACCTTACCTGCCGGGATTTCCTCCACCAATGAAAGTACCTCATAGGCCAAATCATCTGTTAAAATTCCGTGCTGTCCCATTTCTTCACGCCCCAAACTGTTCAAACTCAACTGAATATAATGATTATACCGCAAAGTCCCTATAAAAGGCAACGGCCTGTCATTTCCAAGATATGTATTCACAAAAGGTTCATCACTTTTTAGCACTCTCAGCTTGACAGTGCTAAAAATCGTGTTATAATGAAATTGAACTTAAGGAGAGGGTTCCAAGAGGGACCGGAATTCAAGAGTTTTAGATTATAACAACGAAGTTCACAGCCGAAAAATCATCGGCAGGGAACAGAATATAGAATATTGGAGGAATGACTTATGTTGCCCAGCATTTTTGCAGAAGATCTGTTTGATGATATGTTTGATATGGATGCCATGTTTGGCAGAAAGAATCCCCTGTACGGAAAGAATGCCAAAAACCTGATGAAAACCGATATCCGTGAAACCGCAAAGACCTATGAGCTGGATATCGACTTGCCCGGTTTTAAGAAGGACGAAATTCAGGTGGAGCTGGAGAACGGTTATCTGACCATCCGTGCTGAGAAGGGTCTGGATAAGGACGAGCAGGATAAAAAGGGCCGTTATATCCGTCAGGAGCGTTATGCCGGTGCAATGAGCCGCAGCTTCTATGTTGGTACCGCAGTCACCGTAGAGGATATGGGTGCCAAATTTGAAAACGGTATTCTCCAGATTACCGTTCCCAAGGAGCCGAAAAAGGAGCTGCCCAGAAAGAACACCCTTGCCATTGAGTAATTGCTATATTCCCTCTTTTTCCATAACAGACCGCCCATTTTGGGCGGTCTGTTTGCATTTTCTTTGCTTCTCTTTTTCATATCATTCCGGTAGAAAATGGTCTGTTCCAGACAATTTCGCTTTTCTCTGCATTTTTTAAAAAAATACTTGCAAAACATGTTGTGCATCTGTATAATAGGGAGGATTATGTAAAAAGAGGAGGAATTCATCATGAATCAGGACGCGATCTATGATGCTCGCCAGCTGGGCGTTCCCAAAATGCTTCTGCTTGGTCTTCAGCATATGTTCGCCATGTTTGGCGCAACGATTCTCGTCCCCGCTATCACTGGTCTTTCCATTTCCGCAACGCTGCTGTTTGCAGGTCTGGGCACTTTGCTCTTCCACCTGATTACCGGCAGAAAGGTGCCCGCATTTTTGGGCAGTTCCTTCGCATTTTTAGGGGCTTATGGCCTTGTTACCGCCTCCGGCGCAGAGATTCCATTGACCTATTCCAGCTTTGGTGTCGCTTGCGCCGGACTTTTGTATCTTGTTCTGGCTTTGCTGTTCAAGATATTTGGCGCACAGAAGGTCATGCGGTATTTTCCGCCCATTGTTACCGGCCCTGTCATCATTGCCATTGGTCTTACCCTGTCTCAGAGTGCCATTGACAACTGCGGCAACAACTGGCTGGTAGCACTGGTAGCCATTCTGGTGGTTATCATCTTCAACATCTGGGGCAAGGGCATGCTGAAAATCATTCCCATTCTGCTGGGTGTGGTAGCCAGCTATGTATTCTCCATGATTGTGGACGCTCCCACCCGTGCTACACTGGTCGAGCATGTTTCTCAGGCAGCATGGATTGGCCTTCCGGTCAAATGGGAAAACACCGCGCTGTCCATCTTTGGGAACAACTTTGACGGCGGTATGCTGGTAACTGCCGTGATTACCATTATGCCCATTGCTTTGGCCACCATGGTAGAGCACATCGGCGATATTTGCGCCATCTCCTCCACCGTTGGTAAAAACTATGTTTCCGATCCCGGCCTGCATCGTACCCTCACCGGCGATGGCCTTGCAACTGCCATTGCAGCGCTGTTCGGTGCTCCTGCGAACACCACCTACGGCGAGAATACCGGCGTACTGGCGCTGTCCAAGGTCTATGATCCCCGCGTCATTCGTCTGGCTGCGATCTTTGCCGTGATTCTTTCCTTCTGCCCCAAATTTGCAGCCATCATCGGTGCAATGCCTGCTGCAACCATCGGCGGCGTCAGCCTGGTACTTTACGGCATGATTTCCGCAGTTGGTGTTCGTAACGTGGTAGAAAATCAGGTGGACTTCACCAAGAGCCGCAACGTACTGATTGCCGCTCTGATTCTGGTGCTTTCCATCGGCATCAAGTATTCTTCTGCCGGTGCCATCTCCTTCCACATTGCCTCCTTCACCATCAGCCTCTCCGGCCTGGCTGTGGGTGCAATCGTCGGCATTGTCATGAATGCAGTCCTGCCCGGTAAGGATTACGAGTTCAAGAAGGACGACGAAGGTTCTACCGCCGTAAACTTTAAAGTATAATACTTCTCGTTTCATAAAGAACAGCCGCATCGGAATCAATCCAGTGCGGCTGTTCCATTTTATATTTCCCCAATTACTCCTTACTGGGCAGCACCACAGTTGCTGTAATTACCTGCGCAATTCCGCCGTCAGGCCAATTTTCTGCCCAGCAAATCAAATCAATGAGATGCTCGCCCTTTTCGTTTCCATACTTCTTTGTGACATAACCCTTTCCGATAATGCAGTCGGAGCACATGCCGTGATGGTCCACGCACCGTCCGGCCACCTCAGGTACCTGTGCCAGGAAGGAATCCGGCGTGCCGTCATCCGACATAAAGTGCCAGTCAATATACCGCAGGAAGCCGTCGTCGCCCATATAGTTGGTGAGCAGCCGGATCAGCATATTTCTTCCCGTGGTATTATAAAACATAGCTCTGCCGCCAGGCTGATTTCGATGACAATAATGCGCTGCTGTATCAAAATAGTAGATGCCATAATCATCGGCAAAAGGCTGCATTCTTCTGCGGCCTTCCTTGGTTTTGATAACGTCTCTCAAGGGCTGCTGGCCCATAATCTGAAGGCCATGGCCCTTAATCATATCCATCTCTGTCCAGGGACCGGAGCAGATGGGGGTGGGATGATCGCCTACCTGCACATCCTCCCAATACAGGGTATCCGCGCCGCGAATATACTCCTTATCCCACATATCAGAGATAAACTCCCAGTCCTCCTCGGTATAATGGTGGACCTCAGGATGGTGCATCTTCGGCATCTTCCCGCCAGGGCCACCAGGACCACCGGGACCACCGCCCAGCAGAGGACCCTTTGGACCGGTATAATCGTCCTTGTAGAAGGAAAATACATTATGTCCCCGGGTAATGCCGGACATCACCAGCTCGCCCCGCTGATTATATAGGCTGCCCCGTCCCTCCAGGCGCATGTATCTACCTTCACTGCCCTCGGGCGGCGTCAAGTCCTCGATAATCATATCGTCACAAACCGTAGTAAAGGTATCGCCTGGGTAAATGGGCGCGTACATAATAAATGCGCCGCCATCATTGGCCCGCTGGAGCTTGTCGCCAAAGTCCATGGGCAGCATTGGGAACATTGCCCCTGGCTCCTTCCAGCAGGGAATGGCAATAATTGAGCCGTATTTGGTGTTTTTTGCATATTCGTCGTCGTTAAACAGGGGATTCCATGGATCCCAGGCGTTGGCATACAGACGCATCAGCGTAGGATCCGCAGGCGTAACCGGGAACATGGTGGGCTTGCCGATCTGCTCCTGCAGCTTTTTTCTGGTTTCCTCCAGAATTTTTTCTTCTCTGGGGCTGTATACGCCGGGATAAACGGTTTTAAAATCGCTCATGGGGAATATAACTCCTTTCTTTCAAAAGGGCGGCACGGAGTCCCGCGCCGCCCAGTTTGCTATGTATTCTTTTCAATTTACTTATTATCTGCTCTCATAACGGGAGTAGGCAGCCTCATAGAAGGACTGCAGCTCATCCAGACCCATTGCCTCAACATCTGCAACATAAGCATTCCAGGTGTCATCGTTCAGCTCAGACTCGCCCATCATAAACTTGGAAATTTCAGTTGCTACATGGGTGTAGATGTCAGAGTTGATCTGTGCCATATCCTCTGCTTCTTCCGCAGTGAAGGCCAGGGTAGGCGTTGCAGAGAACAGAGCCTTGGAGGTATCGTAATCCAGCCAAATGTTCTTTGCTTCATTGACATAATCCTCGTTAATGGGATTGTTCTTGTTGACAATCTGGAAGCCAGGGCCTTCGTCCAGTGCATAGATTACCTGATAGCTGACCAGATCTTCATTGCGCTCCAGCATCAGAGGCAGCATCTGCTTCACGCCGTCCACGACCTGATAGCTCTCGCCCTCTTCAAAGCCAAAGTTGACCGCAGATGCACCGTCGGTGCTGTAGAACCAATCCAGGAACTGCACAGCCTTTTCCGGCTCAGCGCAGGAGGCGGTTACGACGATGTTCTTCATGCCGGAGGTGCGCTGCTTGGCATACTCATAGTTATATTCCTTGGGTGCTTCGCAGCCCTCGGGATAGGTCATATGAACCGCCTTGAGGTCCAGACCATAGTTGGTTTTCATATTGGTAAGGTCACGGTCCATACCGCCGAACAGAGCCGTTGCACCGGAGGTCTGCAGGGAATCATCAAACATCTGGGCATAAGCATAGTCGGGGTTGATGTAGCCAGCCTTAAATGCCTTGGAGAAGAACTCTACGAAATCACGGAGTTCATCAGAGGTGCCGTCGTATACCAGCTCATCGGTCTGGAGGTCTACCTTAAAGGCATGACCGCCGGAGGTACCAAAAGCGTTGCAGAAGAAGCCGCCGCGGATATCGCCGGAGTTGGAAACGCCCATGGGATACTGAACGCCATTGTTCTTCATGGCCTCAAAGACCTTCATCCAGTCCTCAGTGGTCACAGGCTCTTCCATACCGGTTTCCTCCAGATAATCTGCACGGACCAGGGGGCCTTCGCGCACGCCCTGAGGCTGGTCATAGATCATGGCGATAGAGTAGAGCTTGCCGGTATCGGTGGTCAGGTCGCGGCGAACGTTGTCGTCGCTCTGGAGAATTGCATAGTAGTTGGGCGCATACTCGGGAATGATGTCGGTGAGGTCAACATAGACGTCGTCCTCAATGGCCTTATCATAGCCGCCGTTATAGACGGAGGTTGCACCCATGGCGCCGCAGTTGGATTCATAGATCAGATCGGTCATATCGCCGGATGCGATCATCAGGTTATACTGTTCGTTACAAACGGCCTCGGAAGCCTGCTTAAAGGTCAGGGTAACGCCCAGCTTTTCCTGAACTCTCTGCCAGAACAGCAGATCTTTCTTTAGAGGCTGCTCAGCGCCGCCCATGGCGCCCAGCTGTACCCAGAAGATAGAAAGGTCCAGTCCATCCTCAAACATGGGAAGATCATAGTCCTTTACGCCAATGTGCTCGGAATACCACTCGTTGGTGGGACCCTGGGCAGCGGCAGGCACTTCGTCAACAGAAGCTTCCGCCTCGGACGCAGGCTCCGTTTCAGGTGCCGCAGGTGTTTCGTCTTTCTGCTCCGGTGCCTGCTGGGACACCTCCGCAGCACTCTGACTGGTCTTGTCACTGGTGGCAGTGCTGGAGGCATTACTTCCGCAGCCTACGAACAGACATGCGAGCATGGAAAGACTCAACAGCATGGCAACAAGTTTCTTGGTCATATCTCTTATCTCCCTTCTTACAAAATGTGAATCTTTTTATATTTTGCTTCACATTTTTGTAATAATTATAGGTTCATTATATAAATTGTACTTCTATTTGTCTACAGGGGATTCCGCATAATCTTTCTTCTCATTTTTTAGTGATTATTACCAGCACATTTTTGTTCTTTGTATACATATCCCAGCGAAACCTCTAAAAAAGCACCCGAAAAACAGATGGAATTTCTGTTTTCGGGTGCTTCAGACTATTTCAATTAGATGTAGGTATCAACCAAATGTATCATTGAGGATGGGACTCCTCCCACAGCTTTTCCGCCGTTGGCGTCCAGCACTTGGCATAGGCATCACATTTGCTGCACAAATGCTCGGCAGATTCCGGAGACTGGAGATCGGTAGAATGTGCTCCGGTCTTTTCCACCATTTCTCGAAGCATTTCCGGATTCTCCAGCATGGGACAGGGACGCAGATGATTCTCATTAAAGGGCTGTCCATCGTGATACGCCATGAAAATCGGAGATTTCAGTGCCTCCAGCAGCGTCATATCCCGGATATTTGCATTGGAATAGTGAATGAACACGCAGGGGTCCACATCTCCGTTGGCATTGATATGGAGATACCGTCGGCCGCCTGCAATACATCCGCCCACAAACTCGCCGTCATTCTGAAAATCCATGGCGAAAATCGGCTTTGTTTTCCGATAATTCCGGATACGGTGATACATTTCCTCCCGCTGTTCCGGAGTACACATCAGCTCCGGTACCGCGTCATTGCCAACGGGCATATAGTGGAAATACCACACAAAATCTGCGCCCCATTCCACCATCTGATCCAAAAATTCCGGACAGCTGATGGAATCGAAGTTCTCCCGGGTATAGCAGCAGGAAATACCAAAGGGCAGGCGCTTTTCTTTCAGAATGTTCATAGCATGGACTACCTTTTGGAAGGTACCGTTGCCGCGCCGTCCATCGGTGGCAGTTTCAAAGCCCTCAACACTGATGGCAGGGATAAAGTTCTTTACCCGCAGCATTTCGTCTGCAAACGCCTCATCAATGAGCGTTGCATTGGTAAAGCTCAAGAACTGACAGTCCGAATGCTTGTTGCACAGGGCAATCAGGTCTTTTTTCCGTACCAATGGTTCGCCGCCGGTATAGATGTACATATAAACGCCCAGCGCTTTTCCCTGGGTAATAATACTGTCGATTTCATCAAAGCTGAGATTCAGTCGATTGCCATATTCCGCAGCCCAGCAGCCAGTGCAGTGGAGGTTACAGGCCGAGGTAGGATCCAGCAGGATAGCCCATGGAATATTGCAGCCGTGCTTTTTCCGATTTTCCTCCTGCATAGGCCATCCAATGATATTGGCATTGAGAAAGAAATTTTCAAAGGTTGCCTTTAGTACGTCACTATCGGTATCCTTCATGATCCGCATCACCAGCTGATACATGTTATTTTCCGGATCCTCGATGACCTTTCTCACAGCAGCCCGCTGTACGGGAAAGCTATCCGGTCCGTTTCCTGCAAACCGGTCCACCCAATCCATGAGCTTTGGCATATTCTCTTCCGGATTCTTTTCGATGTAATCAAAGGCAGTCCGCAGCGCTACCTTTTTCATGGTATTACCCAGTGCCATACAATCAGCCTCCTGATGGTTTATTTTACTCTATTTTATGGACGGGATACCAAAAACAAAATGCCCAAAACGCAGGAATTGTGTCTTTTTTAGACATCATTCGCGTTTTGGGCAAATATTATATTGAATATGCAGGAGATCAGTCATTTTTCTGTATGTTCGATCATACCTTCCATGGTTCCGGTGAAAAATCGAAACAGCTGATTCATCATCTCATAGGGTACGCTTTTCATGCCGCTATTGATCCAGCGAAGAAAGTAGCCCACGATGCCAAAGGTATAAAGATCAACAATAAACTGCCGGTCCTGCTCTGAGATGGAATGAGTTCCATAGTTCTCCTGATAGTACATTGCAACCAGGGGAGAGAGGATCTTTCTCACATACTCCTCCAAAACATCCCGGCTGATGGAGTGATAGGCATTGAGCACCAGTGAGCGATTTTGATAAAAATACTGTGCCACCGCCACTAAATCCTTCTGCCAATCCTTTAAATCAATATGCTCCTGAAAGATCCGGGCTGCATCATCAGTCAGCGTCCACTCCAAAAGATCATAGACATCCCGAAAATGATAATAAAAGGTTTTTCGGCTGACCTGCGCCAGATCCGTAATTTCTCCAATGGTGATTTTATCAATGGTATTCCGGGCCAACAGCTCTTTTAGTGCCAAGGACAGCATATGCTTGGTCTGATTTGGCATATTCTATCCCTCCTTTTTGTACTAATTTACCGCAGATTGTTTCGTTCGTCAACTATTTTTCTTTTCAAAAAAGGGCCGTCCCACAGAGACAGCCCTTTTTCTGTTATTTTACCGCAAAAATCCCTCAAGAATCTTCTGCTCTGCCTCTTCGGCCGTCAGACCCAGGGTCATGAGCTTCAAAATCTGCTCTCCGGCGATCTTGCCAATGGCCGCCTCATGAATCAGGCTGGCGTCCACATGATTGGCGCTAATTTCCGGAATCGAACGGACCTTGGCATGGTTCATAATAATGGCGTCACACTGCACATGACCAAAGCACTGGGCATTGCCCTGTACTCTGGGATAGAATACCTGCGCCGAATTGTCCTTGGCTACGGAGCGGGAAGTTACCTGACACTTGGAATCAGTGCCATTTAAGAATACATCCACCTCGGAATCTGCCGTCTGATCGCCATGAGTCAGCAGCTTTTCCTGAATTTGCAGCTCTGCACCGTCGCCAACCTCGCATTTGGTATAGCGCTTGGTGCTGTCTACGCCGCCGATCTGACTCATATCCAGGAATACCGTAGAGCCTTCGCCGATATAGAGAATGGTCTGGGGGTTGAGAATTCTTCCGCCGGTTCCATCCCCTGCGCCATAGTGCTTTTCCGAATAGCGCACCTTTGCATGCTTTCCGACGTAGAAGGTATGAATGCCATTGTGACGGCTATCCTCGCAGCCACAGTTATGGATGCCGCAGCCTGCCACAATATTTACGTCAACCCCATCGGCAATATGAAAATCATTGTAAACAAGATCGTCCATACCGGATTCCGTAATCACCACAGGAATGGCGACGGTTTCGCCCTTGGTACCCTCTTTGATATAAATATCAATGCCGGGCTTATCCTCCTTGGGTACAATCTCAATATGCTCGGAGGAATGTCGGACAAATCCCTTGCCGTTCAGCCGGAGGTTAAAAGCGCCCTGATCCGGTACAGATTTCATATCTGCAACCTTCTGGAGCATCATCTTCTGAATTTCTGTAAGCTGTGCCATTATGCTTCCTCCAAATAGCTGCAAGAGCCAGTGGTATTCGCCAGGATTTTTGGGAAGATATCCTCCACCGGTCCCTGATCTACAATTTCGCCGCCGGAAACCAGAACGATTTCATCAGCCAGCCGGATGATCCGCTCCTGATGGGAAATGATAATCATGGAAGCAGGGGAGTCCCGATGAATGGCCTCAAAGGTGGCCGTCAGCCGACTAAAGCTCCAAAGGTCAATTCCGGCCTCCGGTTCGTCGAAAATCATCATGTTGCCGCCCTTTGCCAGGATGGTAGCGATTTCAATGCGCTTCAGTTCGCCGCCGGACAAACTGCTGTCTACATCCCGATCAATATACTCTCTGGAACATAGCCCCACCTGGGTCAGAAACTTGCAGCCGTCCTCCATGCTGAGATTTTTCCCGGCTGCACAGGACAGAAGATCACTGACCTTCATACCCTTAAATCTGGGCGGCTGCTGGAATCCATAGCTGATGCCAAGTCTGGCCCGCTGCGTCACGTCCAGTTCCGTAATGTCCTCGCCATTCCAGAGAATCTGTCCGGAGGTAGGCTTTTCAATCCCCATAATCAGCTTGGCCAGGGTAGACTTGCCGCCGCCGTTTGGTCCGGTAATCACCATAAATTTTCCGTCCGGAATCGTGAGATTCAGCTGTTTCAGAATCTCAGAGGTTCCGTTTTCTGTTTCTACCGAAAAGCAGAGATTTTTAATTTCAAGCATAATTCTGCATCCTTTTTCCGTTTACTTTCGAGTTATATCATACTATTTTATAGTAATTTGTCAAGAAAAATCACCTATGTCAATGATTTCTCCAGTTCACTCTATATTTAATATAGTATCTTATACATTTTGTTTGCTTTACCCGCTGGAATCTGATATAATAAAGCGTAAAACTATCTTCATTTTTAGCTTATGGCACCACCATAGGCGGATTGTGTGCGCAAAAAATCGGTCCGTTCCTACGGTTTTGCCTGGAACGTCCACTTTAGAGAGGAGAAAAAACATGGCTTCTGCTTCATTTCTTTGGGCAAAGGTCCTTTCCTACATCGAGAAAAAATACTCGGCTTCTATTGTGGTGACGCTGTTTGACGACATTGATGTGGTAGACTTCACGGATAATCAGCTGGTGCTCTATACCTCCAACGAATTCCGTCGTCCGATTTTGGAGACGCAGTGCATCCCCCACATCAAAGAGGCCATGCTGGCAGTGGGACAGCAGGATGTGGAGGTCACCATCTTAGATGACAAATCTCTGGCGGAGTATCGCAGCCGGGATAAAAACAAGGGCGATCTGGATGCCATCAATCAGGAGTTTACCTTTGATAATTTCGTGGTGGGTCCTTCCAACCGGTTTGCCCATGCTACAGCCTGGGCCGTTGCAACCAAGCCCGCCAATGCCTATAACCCGCTGCTCATCTATGGTGAAAGCGGACTGGGAAAAACCCATCTGCTCTATGCCATTGCCAACCATATTATTAAGGACCATCCCGACTTCCATATCGTCTACGTCAAGGGCGACCAGTTTACCAATGAGCTGATTGCCGCCGTAAAAGAGGGCCGCAACGTGGAGTTCCGCAGCAAATATCGGAATGCAGACCTGTTTTTGATGGATGATATTCAGTTTATTGCCGGTAAGGAAAGTACCCAGGAGGAATTCTTCCATACCTTCAATACCCTTTATGAGCAGAAAAAGCAGATTGTCCTGACCTCTGACCGTCCGCCTGAGGAAATGAGCCGTCTGGAGGATCGTCTGAAAACCAGACTCCAGTGGGGTCTTTTGGCCGACATTCAGCCCCCAGACTATGAAACCCGTGTTGCCATCATTCAAAATAAGGCGTCCTCCATGGGACTTCGGCTGCCGGATGACGTTATCACCTATGTGGCAGAGAACATTACTTCCAATGTCCGACAGCTGGAGGGCACTGTCAATAAGATCATGGCCTATCGCGACATGACCGATTTTGAAATCAACCGGACCAATGTGGCCCGTGCCATCCGCGACATGGTAAAGGATACCTCCAATAAGGTTCTGCCGTCGCCTCAGCTGATTATCTCCGAGGTTGCTGCCTATTACAACATCAGCGAATCGGTAATTCGCGGCAGCCGCCGGGATAAAAATACGGCGGAGGCTCGTCAGGTTTCCATGTATCTGATTCGGAAGCTCACAAACCTGAGCCTTTTGGATACCGCTGCGGAATTTGGAAAGGATCATACCACGGTCATGCACTCCGTGGACAAGATTGAAAAAGAGCTGGGCACCTCCGATCACCTGGGTCAGGTGGTCAAGGAGATCACTGCCAACGTCAACGGCAAGCTCTGATTTTCCCGCTGTAGTTCCGGTAGCACTTATATTTTTTTACGAAAATGTTTTCCACATATTCATGTGAATTCTGTTGTGAAAACCTTGTGGAAATCTCGGATTTTCCGATTTTCGATTTTTTGCTGTGGAAAAGTCTAA
>CAVEIY010000049.1:0-12292 GCA_963615825.1 Flexilinea sp. | reverse complement strand
ATATACTATTTTATGAGGAAAATCGACGAAAAGAGGAAGCTATATGAATCAGGAAGAACCAAAATTGGTGCCAGCCTGGTGTAAAACTGTAATCGTTTTACTGCTGGCGGTGTGTACGGTATTGCTCTGTCAGGCATATCGGGCCACCGCAACCGCCAACGAGCTGGAGGACTCTGTTTCCAGCATCTGCTCCGGCTCTATGCAGGATATTGAAATGGAGCTTCGGAGCGGCGATCCCAATCTCGGCAAAAATCTCTATCAGTTCTATACCATTACCCGGGTCTACCCAACAACCTCCTATGCCACTCTGGCTGAGCAGCTGCTGGTGCTGGAGGATCCGGAGAAGCTCTCGTCCCTAACTCCCGACGAGCGTACCTACATTGCCGACGGACTGCGTGCCTTTTTGCAGGACGATCAGATCCCGGAACGCGAGGATTATCTCACCGGAATTGAAAATATTGCGCTGGCGCTGAAGCATTGATCCAAACAACATAAAAACCGGACACAAGGACATTTCGTTCCCTGTGCCCGGTTCTCTTTATGCCGTTTCCGCTTTCTCCATAGGAACATCCCCAAGATTTACGTCTTTTTCCGTGGAAATGCCGCCAAAATGCAGAGGCTGGAACCCCGGGGCCGTAATGGTAAGATCATAGGTCCCCACCTTGAGATTTTTAAACCAGAAATCTCCGTAGCTATCGGTTTCCAGGGTCCAGGTGTGCTCTCCGTCGGTAAGCGTACAGGTTCCGCCGATAATGACCTCTTTCTCAATGGGGTCATACACCGTGGCCGCAATGAACTTACCGGGGATGTTTTTATAAAACACCCGCGCACCAACGCCTTCGGTCAGGGGCTTTGCATCCCCCACCTCCGACTCCTCCACCCACTGCATGGCATCTGTGGGACAGGCATCTACGCACCGAGGCATTTTGTCTCCATGATCCAGCAGATGAGCACAGCCGGTACATTTCTGTGCAATGCCGGACTGCTTGTTGAAGTAGATCACGTCGTCATAATAGCAGGCTTCTTTGCATTTTCCGCAGCCGGAACACTTGTCCGGATCAATGAGCACCAGTCCGTCGGGACGGCGATAAATGGCCCTCTCCGGACATACCTCCATACAGGGGGCCTGCTCGCAGTGGTTGCACATTCCTGCGATGTAATGAATTTTCACCTTGGGGATCGTGCCGCATACATGCTCATGGACCTTGCACCAAAACTGCCCGGTCATATCCTGAGGCGCTGCATAAGGGCGCCAATCGTTGCCGCAGTTTTCGTCCTTACAGGCAAGCTGGCAGTTAAAGCAGCCGGAACACCGCGCCACATCAATCAAAAATACCTTTCCCATCACTCTGCCTCCTTTTCATCCACCAGCCAACCGGCCAGGCATACGCCGGCATCCGGGTCGATTTTCCGGGCAAATGCTTCGGGATAATCCCGTTTCCACTGCTCCATTTCCTCGTCCGTTACCTTTTCCACCTGTGCCAGGAAGCCGGAAACCGCCATACCGGTAGCATTTTTCGAGGTGGTGGAGGTAGGCGTAATGGTATTGATTGCGCCGCCGCGGTCCAGATAGCCCGGGATAATGGGGTCAAGACGGGAGCCATGGTCCACGTAGCATACGCTGGGCATGACGCGCTCGGTAACATAGGCGCCGCAGAGCACAACGCCGCGCTCATTGAACACCTTGACAATATCGCCATGTTTGATTCCGCGCTTTTCCGCCTCACTGGTGTGGAGCCAGCACGGCTCATACTGATAACCATCCTTGCCCCGGATTTTCATGGTTTCCACTTCCCGGTTCCAGATGATATCGTCGCACTGGGCATGCATCCGCCATCTACCATGGTTGGACATGCACAGCAGCGGGTATTTCTCCGCCCGGGTGCTGGACAGCCGCTCATCGTGGCATTCGCTCTTTTCCACCCAATGGGGCACCGGCATACGCTCGGGGTCATCAGGGGTGTATTTCGCAATTTCCGTCGAATAATACTCCAGCTTTCCAGTCGGAGTAGACAGGGGGTTATTCTCCGGGTCCTTATAGAAGTTATACAGACCGGCAGGAATCTGATCCAGCTCCTCCTGCTCTTTACAGGGCACCACAAAGATTTTCCGTTTCTGGAACTCTTCCCAGGTCATATAGTCCTCGCAGCCGGTGGCCTTATAGAAGAACCGCACGCGCTCTTCCTCGCTCATATGGTCGGTATAGGCGTCATAATACTCCGGTCCCAGCTTTTCCGCCACCTTGGCGCAGACGTCAAAGTCAGAAAGACTCTCCCCCACCGGCGGGCAACAGGGATGCTCCAGATAGATAGACGTAAACGCTCCGGAGGACATATCATTGCCCAGGTCGTTCATCTCATGCTTGGTCACCACCGGGAAAATGATATCTGCAAAATAGCAGTCGTTCTCCAGCCAGGGGTGCTGCGCCACGATACACTCAATAGAGGGATCCTGATAGGCGCGCATGGTGAGGTTGCCGTCGTTCCAGCAGGTTACCTGACAGGGTGCATCGGTCCAGATCATATGCACCCGACTCATACCGTCCCGCGGATATTTCATCTCCTCAAACTGGTACTGCTGGGTTGGCTTTCGATAGTTATTGGCGTCGGGCTGCTGGGAGGACGAGAAGCACTGGAGTCCTCTCCATTCCGCATGCCCTTCAATAATCGCCTTATGGATACAGCACCGGGGAATAAACTGCTTCGGCGCCGGCAGCTGTGTAAAGAGCTTAATCAGTTCCGGTGCGCGCTGCTTCTGGGCATCGGTGAGCACATAGCGTCCCATATTGATGCTGGGGTCCACATCGCCGTCTACCGGGCGCAGCGGATCGCCAATTACCGTAATCTTCGGTACAAATTTCCCCTGGAAGGGCACCGGATAATCCCGGTTCCAAAGGCTCCATTCGATCATCTTCGCCTGATGAACGCCAGGCTTGCCTACCCCTCGCATGCCCAGCAGCATAACCTCCAGCCGCGCAGGCTCCGAGGAATAGGGACCGCGAATATAGCAGCCGCCGTTGCCGTGGATGATGGATGCGGTTTTCCTTGCCCAATCCCGGGCAAGGGCCTTGATGGTCCATTCCTTTACGCCGCATTTTTCGCTGGCCCAGGCAGGGGTCTTTGGAATCCCGTCCTCCTTGCCCAGCACATAGTCCTCAAATTTATCAAAGCCATAGGCGTGCTTGTCGATATACTCCTTGTCATAGGTGCCCTCGGTAATCCAGATGTAGGCAATGGCAAGCTGCAATGCCGCATCGGTATTGGGCAGAATGGGAATCCACTTATCCGCGTGAACCGCAGCGCCATAGTTGAGGTCCGGGCAAACATAAACGCTCTTCAGGCCGATTTCCGTCAGCCAATAGCACAGGCGCGACGGCATATGGCTGACCACGCCCAGGGGCGTTGTTTCAGGATCGCAGCCCCAAAACAGCAGCAGATCCGCATGCTTGGCAATGTCCGGATAGAGGTTCGACTGAGGCGCCATTTCTCCCACAGGTTCACAGCCCCAGACGTATTTTGCGCCCCAGAACCAGCCTTCCCAGGAGTCCATGTTCCGCATCTGAAGGGTATAGCCGCCCATCAGGCTCAGCAGCCGGTTGGGGCAGCCATGGCTGGGAGCAACGTTCTTTCCCTCGCCATGCATATCCGCCTGACACAGCACCGCCTCTGGACCATACTTTTCCTTCTGGCGCTTTAGCTCCTTGGCCACAATCTCCGCAGCCTCGTCCCAGGAAATCCGAACATATTTACTCTTGCCGCGGGTTTCTGGATGACGCTCTCCATCCGGGTCCCAATCTACCCGCTTCAGGGGATATTTGACCCGATTGGGGGAATACACCCGCGCCTTATAGCCCAGCCCAAAGGGCGTAATGGTCACTCGATCCGGCGCAGAAAATGTGCTGCCCCGTGCTTCGATTTTCCAGGGGTTGCAGTACTTGTCCGTATATTCCTTGTCGTAGTGATAAGGGCGAATCCGGGTGATCTTGCCATCGTTGGAATCCACCAGACAGGGGCCGCCGCTTTCCGGCCCCATCAGGCTAAAGCTGATGATATTCTGATCCTCCGGAATGAATTTATTTTTCATCGTCAGGAATTGCTCCTTCCCTGTAATTCGTTCAGAATGTCCAAATTAACGCAATTCTACGCCTCCATTATATACAATCTGCGGCATAATATCAAACGCTAAAAAATAAAGATGGTTACAACTTATTGCTGTAACCATCTTTATAAACACAACGATTTGCGATGATCCGGTTTAGCCGGAGATGTTGACGCGGACCACGCACTCAAAGTCGTCAGCGCCGACGGAGGTTGTAATCTTGCAGGTACCGTTTGCCACCGCAGTGACCACGCCCTTGCTGTCTACCGTAGCGACCTTGGTATCGCTGGACTTCCAGGTAAAGTCCGGCACGTCATTGCCCACCACAGATTTCAGCGTCAGCTGGAAGTATTCGCCCTTCCGGCTCAGGGTTACGTCCTCGTAGTTGATGACGTATTCGGATTCGCTGCTGTTTACGCCCTTATTACCGGAAACATTGACGCAGCGAACAATGCAGGAAGCCGTATACTCCGCAATGGATGCGGTGATGACCGCTGTACCGTCCGCCACGGCAGTAACATTGCCCTCATCGTCTACCGTAGCAACCGTTTCATCCGAGGATTCCCAGACGGTGTTCTTAATCTGCTCGCTGGTCAGATCGTAGTCAATGGCAAGGGCCAGCGTCTGCCCCTCATGGTTCATGGTCACGTCCTCATAGTTCATATCAAGGACTGTGCTGGGAACGGTGAAGTCGCAGGTAACATAGACCGTAATGGAAGCATCGCCGCAGGTGCCGGTCACGGTGCAGGTACCGCCGCGGCGAGCCGAAATCACACCATAGTCATTGACCGTTGCAATGGTTTCGTCCGAGCTTTCCCACTGAATGCTGTTCTTGGCGTCCGAGGGGTCAATGACATAGACCACCTCCGTGGTTTCGCCGCGGGAATACAGGGTGATATACTCTGCACCGGTTACCTTAAACTTGGTAACCTCAATGTCAGCGCCAGCCTCTACCGGTGTATTCTCATCTTCTGCAGAGCCGCCCGGGAATACCGTTGCTTCCTCAATCGCAGAAGCCTCCGGTGCAGCTGCCTCCGGGGTTACCTCCGGAGTAGGTGTAACATTCTGGGTGACAGCCGGCGTGCTGGTGCCCAGCAGCTCCTCATCAGACATCGACTCAAAGAAGCCCAGCTTATAGAGCATGCCAAATGCTGCGCCCACCACAATCAGCAGCACTACAATCAGGCCGATTACAATGCCCAGCAGTGCCTTGCTGCTGTCCTTTTTCTTTTTCTTCTTTTTCTTGGAGCTTGAGGCATGGCTGCCGGATTTCTTCGGTTTCTTCGTATCCTCCGGAGGCTTCTTTTTCTTATTGCCCCCATCGGCTTCCTGCCGCTTCGGCTTCGCTCCCTTGCTCTGGGGCTTTGTTCCCTTAGGAGCGCTGCTCTTAGGCTTTTTGACAGGCTCTTTCTTCGCAGGCTCTGCGGCATTTTTCAGCACGTCTGCCACAGACGCCATATCGTCCAGGTCCAGCTTTTCAGCCGGGGATTCCTCGGCCTTGGGCGGCTCCTTCTTCATCGGCTCGTCTGCAGCATTTGCCTGATTCATCGCAGCCTCAATGGCGCTGCTCAGATTGTAATCCTGATGTGCCTGCTTTGCCTCCTGCTGCTCCGCTTTCTTGATTTCATCGGGACGGAACAGAATGGTGTCGTCCTCCACCGTTCCGTGCTCCGGTTCCACCGGCTTCGGCGCAGAAGTCTCCGGAGTGCCTAAATCGGCAAAGGCCTTGCTGAGATCATTCATCACAGCTTCAATGGCTGCATCATCCTCACGGCCGCAGTTTGGACAAACGTCTACCCCGTCCGGGATCATGTTCCCGCACTTTTCGCATATCTTACTCATAGTGAGTCCTCCAACTTTAATCTTCATTCAAAATCATATGTACAAGTCCGCAGAATCTGTTTTCCTCTGCCGACAATGGTGTACTGCTTAACATGATACCACAGATTTCTCAAAATTCCAACAGTTTATGTGCCCGGGCTGTTGCTTTTTTCTCTGAAATAACGTAAAATAAAACGGAGTGTATGCAGTCGTATGGACTCTGCACCCATTCGAAGAAATCAATTTCCCCTATGGGAGGTATTACATTGATCGATCCAAGAAAAATTACGCCGCTTCTCAGTAATATGACGGTAGACAGCAAGCTCGCTAAAGGTCCTTCCGGCGATGTCTATGTGGTTTCCCGCAGAATTGATGGGAAAAAGCTGGCGCTGAAGCATATCTCCATTCCCACCAGCGATGCCGAAACCAAGGCGCTGATCTATGCCGGTGCAGTGAAGAATGAATCTGCCGCCCAGCGGTATTATACCAGCCAGGTCAAGGATCTGAAAAATGAACTTCTTCTGCTCAATGGTGTAAAAAATGCCTCGAATCTTCTAAAATTCCGTGGCTACCAGGTGGATCAGAAGTACATCGGCGTGGGATATGACGTCTATTTGCTGTCTGACTATTGTCCCAGCCTGCCCGAGCATCAGGAAACCGCTTCGCTGACCAAACTCCAGGCTGTCAACCTTGCCATTGACCTGTGTTCGGCATTGGAGCAGCTGCGCAGCGGCGGACTGATTCATAAAGACGTGCAGCCGCGCAATGTATATTACGGCAGCGGCGGTCACTTTATGCTGGGTGATCTGGGGCTGGTACAGCTTTCTGATCTGGCCTACAGTTCTATGCCCGACGCAATGATTACGCCTTACTCCGCGCCGGAGGTTCGTTCCGGCGATGCTGTGCTGACCGATACCATGGACATCTACAGTGTGGGCGTTATTCTCTACGAAGTCTATAACGGCGGTGAGCTGCCGCTGGATGAGCAGAACAAGCTGATCCAGACGAAAAAATCTCCGCTGGCTCCGCCCAAATATGCTGATGTTGCGCTGTCGGAGATCATTCTCAAGGCATGCGCACAAAAACCGGAGGACCGGTATGCATCTCCTGCCGATATGAAGCAGGCGCTGGTTCTGTACATGCAGCGGAGCAACGTCTCCAACGATCTGCTGGTTCCCCCACCTGTGGAGGTAAAGCCGGAAAAATCCCCGGACGACGCCTCTGTAGATGTCGCAGAGATTGCAGCGACCATCGAAGCCGGACAGGCTGCCGAGCATCCCGCGCCTGAGGGTCAGGAGCCGCAGTCCGCTGCTGCGCCGGAAGTCAGCCCTGTAGAAGCCCCGAAAGCCCCCAAGCGTGTGATTGGCGACGATGATCTGTTGATTCCCTACTGTGAGGATATGAGCGTTGAAACCTTTATGGCTTCTCTGCGTTCCTCCAGCGGTTTGGAAGTCTACAGCCTGGACGACGAGGGCAATATGTCCACGGTTCCCGGCTATGAAACAGAAGAAACTCTGCCGGACGACACACAGTTTGTGGATTCCGCAGACAATCACTTTGCAGTGCTGCAAAATCTTGCAAAGGTTGATGCAGACGACGCAGACGAGAAGCCTGATCTGCCGGATTCGGATACCAATGACAGTGATCTTTTGACCGATGATCTGGACCTGGGCGAAGGCCCCCTGCTGCAGGATCCTCAGGAACCGACCAGCGCCCCTGCGCCTAAGCAAGAACCGGAAGTGCAGGAGGAAGCGGACGCATCTGGAGAAGATGCGGAAGAGGAAGAGATCCCCGTAGAGCCTGCTCCCCGCCGCAGACATCACCGGCGCAACGATGATATTAACACCTATGAGAGCGGAATTGACGAGGATGAAGAGGAAGAGAACGAAGAGGCCGCAGAAAATTCTACCTGGAGAAAGATTCTGATTACCGTTATCGTCCTGATTGCTCTGGCTGGCAGTGGATTTGCCGCCTATATGCTGAAAACCGATACGGTCAGCAACATGAAGTCCCAGGTTCTGTCCTCCACCTCCGTCGCCATTACCGCAGATCTGAAGAATGATACGGCAATGGACGTTGTGGCCACCAATACCAGCGGTGAAGAAGTGACCCGGGTTCCCTTTGACGAAAACGGCACCACCGTTTCCGGTCTTAGCCCCAACACCACCTATTCCTTTACCATGGCATCCACTGACGGAAAGCTCCTGCTGGGAAGCAAAAAAGTCTCCGCAAAGACTCAGGAGATGACCAACATCACCGCTTTCTCCCCCACTGCGCTGAGCGCCGTATCGGCGACCCTGGCACTGGGCGGCGTCGGACCGCAGCCCGATCACTGGGTCATTACGCTGACCTCGGACTCCGGAGAAAACCTCACCTACACCGAGAGCGATATTCCTGCTGACGGCATTGTAGTGGATGGACTGACTCCCAATACCCATTACACCGCCACTATCTCCACCGATACCGGTGATACCCTGGGCGGTACCACCACCTGCGATTTTACCACCATGGACTACACCGAGCTGTCCAGCTTTGAGCAGTCCGGCATCACTACCGACAGTGTATCCCTGAAATGGAGCTTCTCCGGCACTGTGCCGGATGTCTGGACCGTCACCTGTGAAGGAACTGACGACAGCTTCACCAGCCAGGACGTCACCGGAACCGACTGCACCATCAGTGGTCTGACCTCCGGCGTCACCTACACCTTTACGCTGTCCACTCCGTCCCTGAAAGCAACGGATGCCGCAACCATTTCCATTGGAATTCCCTCTGTTACGGTTTCCGGCGTCACCAGCAGCCTCGACGACGACGGAAACGTGGTTGTAAACTGGGATTATACCGGCGATACGGATCCGGCAGAATGGCGGATCTCCTACGCCTATAACACCACCGACGGTGCGGAAGTAACACCTACAACCGTTACCTCTGATACCACCTCTGCAACCCTCACAGGACTGATCCCCGACACCACCTATACCATTACAGTGGTTGGCGCGGACGAGCTGAGCGTAGGCGGCGATGCTTCCACCACCTGCCAGACCGGTGAAGCAGAGCAGTTCAGCAAATACGGCTGCCACGATGTATCCATGGAGCTGTTTGTGAAGGAGAACAATCCGGATAAGCTGACCGATCCCTCTACCACCTTTACCACCTCCGAGCACATTTCCTTTGTGGTTTATGCCAGCTATGATGCTTCCGAAGAGGACAAAACGGTTGCTACTACCTATGTGATTCGGGATTCCAGCGGCAATCCGTACCTGGTCTATACCAGCAGCAGAACCTGGACCGGCTCCTGGACCAGATCCCAGCACACCGGCGATCTGCCCAATCCCATCACCGCTCCCGGTTCCTATACCCTGGAGGTTTACTTCGACGGTGATTTCATGGCGTCTGCCGACTTCACGGTAACCGAATAACGACAAAATCCCTGCCGCATTCATGAGCGGCAGGGATTTTCTTTACTTCTTCTCGAAGCTCATGCAGTCGGTGCACTGGTCCACGGTGGGGTTGGCCTCATGGGTGCCTACGTGGATCTGGCTGAGAGAACAGTAGTTCTCGGTGTCGCAATGATGGGCACACTGGTTGACCGTACATGCAATTGCCTTGTTGGCGTTACAGCTACAGCTCATGATAGAACTCCTCCTTTTTCGGTTGTAGAGGTAGTATGCGCATTCCGCCGAAAACTATACAAAAAAGCCGCCGGAACATACTCTGTTCCGGCGGCAAAATTTTATGCTTCCTGCCAGTTATGGTAGACGTTCTGAATATCGTCGTCGTCTTCCATCGCATCCAGCATTTTCTGCATATTCTTGATATCCTCTTCCTTCTCCAGGGTCTGATAGTTCTGGGGAACCATCTCGATCTGAGCGGAGGCAAAGGTATATTTATCCTGAAGTGCAGAGGTCACAGCGTTGAAATCATCAGGATCGGTATAGATGACATACACGTCCTCGTCCTTCTGGAAATCCGCAGCGCCGGCATCCAGCGCATCCATCATGACCTGATCCTCGTCCAGGTCTTCGTCCTCGTCCTCAATGACGATAACGCCCTTCTTATCAAAGCTCCAGCTGACGCAGCCGGAAGCACCCAGATTGCCGCCGAACTTATCGAAATAATGGCGGACGTTGGAAGCGGTACGGTTCCGGCTGTCGGTCATGGTGTCAACAATCACTGCAACGCCGCTGGGACCGTAGCCCTCATAGGTGATGGACTCATAGTTATCGGCATTGCCGGAGCCAACAGCCTTTTCAATGGTACGCTTAATGTTGTCATTGGGCATATTGGCTGCTCTTGCCTTTACGATAACCGCAGCCAGCCGGGAGTTGTTGGCCGGATCACCGCTGCCGCCCTCTTTGACCGCGACAATCATTTCACGGGCAATCTTGGTGAACGCAGCAGACCGCTTTGCATCGGCCGCACCCTTGGTTTTCTGAATGTTATGCCACTTGGAATGTCCTGACATATGTTTCAATCCCTTCGAGAATAATTGATATATAGAACCTTTTTATTTTATCACATTTTCCTTGCTATCACAAGGTTTTTTCAAAAAATCCAACGAATCAGATAAAAAACTGATCCGGCTGGGCAATCCGCTGGGCAATCTCCACCTGAACATCCGGGAACTGCGCCTGTAGCTTCCGCTGAAGCTTTGCAACGATAGGGTTTTCTGTGGGGTAATGCCCCGCATCAATGAGGTTGATCCCCTGCCCCAGCGCGTCGATCATGACGCTGTATTTTACATCACCGGTGATAAAGGTGTCGCAGCCAGCCTTTACTGCATCTGCCAAATACTCTCCACAGGAGCCACAGCCTGTTGCGATTCGCTGAACGGGACGTCCGCTGTCACAGTAACGCAGTCCGTTGGCATGGAGCTTTTCCTTGACCGTTCTAAGAAAATCAGGCAGCGCCACCGGCTCCGGAAGTGTGCTCACATGCCCAATGGTTCCCTCGGCCAAATGGCCCTCCGGCGTCAGGTCCAGGGCTTCGGCCAGCGTATCATCCACCCCATCCTCTGCCTCATCCAGATTGGTATGCATGCAAATTGCACCGATTCGATGTTCCGCCAGGGTCAGCACCTTGTCCTGCTGAAATACGGAATCCGTCACATGCTTATAGGTGTCCCAAATCAACGGATGGTGAGATACAATCAGCTGTACCTGCTTCTCAATCGCCTCCTGAATCACCGGCATGGTGATATCCAGGCTGACGAGGATATGATCCACCGGCGCGTTCTGACGGCCCACCAGATGGCCTACATTATCCCAGGACTCCTTCCCCTCTTCCGGTGCAACAGTCCAGAGAAAGTCGAGAATATCACGAATGGTCTGCATGTTGATCCTCCAATTCTTCCATGGCGCTTAGTGCAGCACAATAATACGCCAGACGCGACGGATCGGGCTGTGCGGCGTGCTGTAATCCTGTAATAGTCTTTTGAAGTCCACTGCGAATCCGCGCCATGTAAGCGCTGTATAGCGGCTGGGTGCGGTCCTGCACGTTTTGAGGGATATACCGCTGTTCCAGCGGAATTGGCTCAGCCGCACCATAGTATACTTCCATCACCGTATAAATGAATTTCCCATCCTGGGCAAAAATCTCCTGCTGGATTCGGAACCCATTGTCCGACAAAAATCCCCGCAGTTCCGGCACCGCCGCCTGGGGCTGCAAAATGAACTGCACACCAGGCCGCCAGATTTCCGGTGTACCCAGCAGAATATTCTGAATGGTATCTCCGCCCATACCGGCGCAGATTACCGTGTCAACACCTGTAAGGGGCACATTGCGCAGTCCGTCAGACAGGCAAAACGTAATGTCATTCTCGATTCTAGCCTGTCTGGCATTCTCTCTGGCTGCCTGCAACGGCATTGGTCTTAAATCGCTGGCAATGACGCGGCTGCAAATCTGATGAGTCAGCAGATAAATGGGCAAATACCCGTGGTCTGTGCCAATATCCGCCGCCTGACTGCCTGGACGAACCAAGCTGGCACAGGCATAAAGTCGATTGGATAGCTTCATGATTCCTCCAAAGAAAATGCCCGGCAGAAGCATTCCGCCGGGCATTTGGTCTTATTCAGCAGACTCACCCAGGAATGCGTTGAGCGCATCCAGGAACTCGTCAGCGTCTACGCCATGAACCATGCAGGCCTCTTCTACCGTCTCGCCACGGGAAGAAGGGCAGCCCAGGCAGTGCATGCCAATGGACAGGAACATGGGAGCAGCCTCGGGGGCAATATCCAGAACGTTGCCGATGATAGTATCCTTGGTAATCTTAGCCATGATAAACCTCCAGAATTTTTGTTGATGATCGGAATTATTATATCCCATTTTACATGGTTTTGCAACAGGAAATACAAGTATAGAAAAGGAACCGCCAGAC
>CAVEIY010000048.1:5367-13237 GCA_963615825.1 Flexilinea sp. | reverse complement strand
GAAAAGAAGGAGGAATCACATTGCATAAACAGTATACGCCCCAGGAGATGGCAGATCGCTGCCTGATTATCCGCGAGGTTCAGAACGTGGTGGGTAAGATTGCTCAGTGTGATCTGCTGGCCGATTATGATCTGGTGCCCCAGTTTTGGAGCAGCCGGGAGGATATCTGCCTGGGCATGAACAATGGTTATTTCAAGGGTGCCGAAGCGGTCAAGGGTTACTACCAGAAAAAGCTGGAGAACACCAAGAAGCTTACGGCGCTGGTCATGGAAAAATGGGCGGATCATCCCAATGTCAAGGGCAAAACCGCCGACGAGATGTACGGAGCTGGTTACGTCAAGGGCACCGATATGCATACCCCCATCATTGAGGTGGCCGAGGACGGCAAGAGCGCCAAGGCGCTGTGGCAGTTCCAGGCGGCAGACACCCGGGTAACAGCCTGCGGTCCTCTGAGCGTTTGGAAGATCGGCTATATGGCAGCGGATCTGGTGGAAGAGGACGGCGAGTTCAAGGTGCTGAATCTGCTGTATGCCCTGGACATCGACCATCCCTGTGCGGAGCCTTGGACCGAACCCAGCAAGTATGGTCCCGATCCGGAGTTTGCAGCCTTTGATATTCCTGAGCCGGAGCCGACGGTTCCCATGGAGGTCTATCGGGCTTATTCCGTGGACCGTCCCTATCAGGAGCCGCCCAAGATGCCCGTACCCTATACCACCCTGGCTGAAACCTTCAGCTATGGGATCTGAGAGGAGGCTACACCATGGAATTTAAATATACAACCCACGAGGCGTTTGGCGGTACTTATGAGAGATATGAGTATCAGTCCATGATCCACATGAAAAACAGCAACTCCAAGCCCGAGGATTTTACCCCCGAGGTTCGCGCTTGGCGTGCCTATCAGGTGGAGGAAGTAAAGAAGGTCCTCTCCATTCGCTCTTATCTGGAGCAGGCCAACAAGAGAGCGGAAATCATTGACACCCTGTGGACCAAGGAGCATGCGGACACCGCCTCCTATGGACGCAACTGGGGCTACTATGTGGGCCTTGACAACATCCGCAAATACTACGTAGACGGCAACAAGTTTGGCGCTGCCGGCACGGATATCTGCCATCCCTTTACCACCTATATGATCGTCATTGCAGACGACAACAAAACGGCGCAGGTGACCTGGTATTCCATTGGCTATGAAATCAATCCTGCCAACGGGAAGGACACCGACTGCTACTGGGATAACCAGCGCTGCGGTGCGGACCTGGTCTTGGAGGACGGACAGTGGAAGATTTGGCACTATTTCGCCGGAACTGACTTTGCACTGCGTCCTGGCTTCCCCTATGCTTCTCTAAAGACGGAGGAAACCACCCCCTGCGACAAGTATCTGGAGCAGGAGTTTGGTGAGCCGACGGAGAAATTTGAGGCATATACGTCCTTCTATAACTATTTCCCCTATCCGGAACTCACCATGGAGCACGCGACCTTTGCCGATGCCATCAGTAACGGTCCGGAAGGCAACCCCAATTACAAAAAGGGCTAAGGAGGGACGAACATGAAGAACAATATGGATTTAGAGACGAAGCTGGCCATTATTGAGGGCGGCCAGAACTGCGAAAAGGTTCACGCCTGGCATGCAATTCTCCATGCCTCCGGACATACCACCGAGGAGATTGAAACCTTCTGGTCCAAGTATCGGGATGACCTGTACTGGGGCTACAACATGACCGGCAACTATGGCCGTGACGAGGTAATGACCAACTGGGCGAACGGCCTGGAGGGCGGCGGACGCCGGATGTTTGAGGTGTTCAACGAGATGTATCCGGAGACAAAGGACATGGATCCGCTGCCGCTGAGCGAATATTCCCTCCATGCCATCGGTACGCCGATTGTTGAGGTGGGCGAAGATCTCAAAACCGCCCGCGCCCTGTATTACTCCACCGGTATGCTCTATCGCCGGATCTCCACCAGCGGCAAGCAGATGGCCGTTTGGATGCTGGAGCGCTACGGCGAGGACTATGTGCGGGAGGACGGCTTCTGGAAGATTGTCCACGAATGCGTGCTCAATGATGCAGGCGGCGCACAGGATGTGACGAACTTTGCCATCGACTGCTATAACAAGTTTAAGAACCCCATGGGTCCCGGCGGCCCCGGTGGTCCTGGCCCCGGCGGAAAGGCACCGGACGGAAAGGCTGGCGGCCCCGGCGGACCCAGCGCAGCACCCAAGAAGGGCCAGGCCTACTCCAAGATGGCCGCTGGACCGAAGCAGGGCAGACTTCCCGCGTCCCATAAGACGTGGTCCCCGATTCAGCCTGCGCAGGACTCTACGCCTTGGCCGGAGCCGTTTGTCACGCTGGATGATGTAAAGACGCATTATGTAGTCGGACTCGGCGAGAACAAGGGCGCAGTACCCAAGAAAAAGCCCTGAGGATTCATTGGCGCCGGCAGAAGTCCTGCCGGCGCCGTTTTTCATGGAAACGGAGAATATTGATATGAAAAAAATGTTTGCAACGATCTTAGCTGCCGCCATGCTGGCCGGCCTGCTGGGCGGCTGCGGCGGAACTACACCTAGCGCTGCGGATACCGGCGAGAAGTCGGCGGCGGAAACCACCGATACCGTACAGGATTCCGTTCCGGCAGCAACCCCTGCGGCGGAGCAGCCGGAGGAAGCCTCGGCTCTGGAGGAATCTGCTGTGGAAGAGGTTCCCGGAGAAATGACCCAGGCCCAGCAGCTGGAGGCCATGCAGAATCTGGTGATTGAAAACCCCTATACCTTCCCGCTGGTGGACACGGATACCACCGTTACCATGTGGTGCGATCTGATTCCGCCGCTGTTTAACGCGATGCCCAACGGCATGTCGGATAACATGGTGCTCCAGGAGCTGCAAGACCGCACCGGCATTACGCTGGAGATTACCAGCACAGCCATTACCGGCGCTGCGGATGCCGTAAGCCTCCAGGTGGCCTCCGGAGATTATCCGGAAATCTGGTCCGGCTTTGGCTCTTACTATTCCGGCGGGATTTCCGAGGCCATTGAGCAGGAGATTATCCTGGATTTGGCGGAGTATAAGGAGAATTTCCCCTCCTACTTTGAGATTCTGGATAACTATCCCATCTACGGAAAGAACGCCTATACCGACGACGGCAACGTAGGCGTACTCAACGGCATCTGGACCAATCCTGTGGTAGACGTGGGCCTGATGGTTCGGCAGGACTATCTGGATGAGCTGGGATTGGATACCCCCAAGACTTTGGATGACTTCTATGAAGTGCTGACTGCCATGAAGGACAAATACGGCGCATACTATTACATGAATCAGGATTCCAGCGACCCGGTCAACTCCTTTGCCCAGTGCTTTGATGTGGTTGGCAATGCCAGCAGTAGCAGCACCTATGCCTATTATATGGCAAAGAACGGGGAAGAGGTTGTATTCAGCCCCCTGGAGGATGGGTTTAAGGACTATCTGGAAACCATGGCAAAGTGGTATTCTGAGGGCCTGATCTATGCGGATTTCCTGTCGGCGCCGGATGCGGTTCCCAGCAGCGATATCCTGCTGGGCGGGGACATTGGCGTTACTTATTACAATGCCGCGTCTTATACGACTCTGATGAGCCAGGTGGAGGAGGGCAGCACATTTAAGCTGACCCCGGTGGAGCCGCCTGTCAATGTAGAAACCGGCGAGCCGGGACATCTGGGCCGCCTGGTGGACTATGTTTCTCCCAAGGGCTATTCTCTGAGCACTGCATTGGAGCCTGACTCGGAGAAGTTCCAGGCAGTTTGCTCCATGCTGGACTATCCCTATACCAATGAAGGCTCTGAGCTGATGAACTATGGCATAGAGGATGTAACCTTTACCTATGACGAAAACGGCGACCATGTCTGGACTGACCTGATGGTGAACAATCCCGACGGACTGGCCTATTCCTGGTGCATCAGCCGGTACACCTTCGGCGCAGGCTCCTTCCGAATTGATTCTTCCCGTACCCTGGCCAACTATGGCGACGAGGAAATGCATCTCATTGAGGTGTGGAACAACGGTGAGGGCGATACCAGGGATGTGCTGCCCACCAGCGGACTGAGCCTGACCTCCGACGAGGCAGCCGCATATGCTGCCGGATTCAGCGATATTCGGACCCATGCCCAGCAGAATATCCTTGCGTTTATCACCGGAACCCGTCCCATAAGTGAATACGATACCTTTGTGGAGGAATTGAATGCCATGGATGTGGATGCGTGTACCCAGATTTTGCAGGATGCTCTGGATCGCTACAACCAGCGATAACCTATCAAATTCATCATAGGCTTCTCAGATTCCACAAAGCCATTGCATCCGGGGTAGGAAACCTGATAGGATGCCATTGACCAAGTTTCAATGAAGGAGGCTACATAAAATGAAAAAGATGAAGTTATTTGCGCTGCTTTTGACCGTTGCAATGGTTCTTTCCATGGCGGCTGGCTGCGGAAGTTCCGAAAGCGCCGCCTCGAAGGAATCCGCGGCACCCCAGGAAAGCGGCGTTTCGGCGGCTGCACCGGAGGAAGCGGCACCGGAAACCCCGGCAGCAGAGGAAGCATCCGTGGAGGAAGCTTCTCTGGAGGAAACCGCTTCACTGCCGGAGCTCGGACCCTATGAGCCAAACGCAGAACACACGGAAATCTCGGTGCTGTTCCAGTATCCAGCGTTCTTCCAGGCATTCTTCCCGGAAGGCTGGATCAGCTCGGAATGGTGGACCGTGATGGGCGAGAAAACCAACACTACCTTTACCCTACGGGAAATTTCCAATCTGGAGTGGAGCGAGAATGTCAACCTGCTCTGCGCCTCCGGTGATCTGCCGGATCTGGTGACCAATATGGGCAGCGTCTACAGCGGCGGCCTGACTGCGGCAATCCGCGATGAAATGATTATTGATATCGCGCCGATGGTAGAGGAATATGCGCCCCGTTACTACCGCGCTGTGACTCAGGACGATTATACCCTGAAAACCTGCATCACCGACGACGGTCAGATGGGAGCCATGTATCCCATTCTGGAGGAACCCTTCCCGGTAACCAGCGGCCTGTGGATTCGTCAGGACTGGCTGGATGAGCTGGGCAAGGAAATTCCCACGACCACCGACGAGCTGAAAACCGTTCTGGAGCTGTTCCGGGACAACTATGGCGCTGACGTTGGCTTCTTCCAGATGATTCGTGCCAACACTGGCGAGGCTGCCTTTGCTGCAGAGGGCATCTGGAATGCCTTTGGTCCCACCAGCTTCTTCCTGGACGATCAGGGACAGATTCAGTACGGTCCTATGCAGGATTACTACTATGATTATCTGGCCTATTGCAAGGAACTGGCGGCGGAAGGACTGTTCCTGACCTCCGACATGACCGATCAGAAGGCCAATAACCTCTTTGCATCCGGCTCCATCGGCCTGGAGGGCGACTCTCCGGATAACATTCCCTCCTATCTTGCCCTGCTGGATCCCGATGAGGCAGCCAAGGCAAAGCTGGTTCCCATGCGTGCCCTGGGCGATGCCACCGAGTATTCTCCCATTGCCAGCTATGTCAGCAGCGATGCAGGCGGAAATGTCTCCGTCTCCACCAACTGCGAGAATCCCGAGGCGGTACTCCATGCGCTGGATTACCTGTTTACCGACGAGGGGGCGACGCTCTCTTCTTATGGCATCGAGGGCCTTAGCTATGAAGTAAATGCCGAAGGCAAGCCGGAGTTTACCGACATTGTTTCCGCAAATCCCAATGGCATCCCGGTTCGCGCAGCCATGGGCTACTTCTGCAACCCCGGCCTGCCTGGCTACATCGACTATGCCCGGAACCAGTCCTCCTGGGATGAGGTGCAGAAATCCGCTTTTGATATTTGGAATTCCGCTTATACCGGTTCTTCCAAGACCGTGGATATCAACGCCCTGACCCTGACCCAGGAAGAGCTGGACGCAGTGGCCGTACATAAGTCTGATATGATTACCTATGTCACCGAGTGGGTCAACGGTGTGGTCTTTGGGGAAACGTCGCTGGATGATGCGTCCATTGCAGCCTTCCAGGACACCATGAGAACAACCATGCACATCGACGACATTTTGGAAACCTATAACACTGCATATGAAAGATTCCAGGAGAGAAGCCTGAATCAGTAAGCCAAGCATTGGAGGCTGCTGGAAATCAGCGGCCTCCCTTTGGAAAAGGAGGTAAACATGAAAGAACTGACTCCCATGGAGCTTTTGGACCGACTGGAATGGCGTCGGCAGCTCCGAAATATCATGGGACGTATTTCCCATGACTATGCCGTAAAGCAGGAGGCAATGGTCTATGACCGGTATTTCAGCCGCCGGGAGGACGTGTGCCTGGGCCTGAACAACGGCTATTATAAGGGCGCAGCGGCAGTAAAGGGGTATTATGAGGCACTGGATCAGGAGATCCGCCTTGGCTCCCGGCTGCTTCAGCAGATGTTCCCGAAGGAACTGGGGGACAAGACCCCGGAGGAGGCCTATGGTGTTGGCATGATTTCCTATGTGCCCTTTGAGTCTCAGGTGATTGAGATTGCCGGGGACGGACAGAGTGCCAAGGGACTGTGGAACGTCCGCGGCTCCACTTGCCATTTGACGTCTCGTGGACCCGTTGCCAAGTGGATTTTTGGCTGGGCAGCGGTGGATTTTGTCCGGGAGGACGGACAGTGGAAGATCCTGAATCTCATGCTGGTGTTCAACATTGACCACCAGTGCGGCGTGGCCTTTACCGAGGCAGAGAAGGAATTCCCTGAGGTGGAGGCACTGCAGGAGATGAAGTCTTTCCAGATGCCGGAGCCGAATGTAAAGGAAACGGTGTTCCAGACTTATACGGCAGACCGGGCGCAGACCAAGGGTCCGCGGGTGCCGGAGCCATATGAAACCTTTGCCGAAACGTTCCATTACGGCATATGAAAGGAGGAGGGAAACATGGCAGCATTCAAGGAATATAAGCGGGAGTTCACCGATGAAGAGATGGTACTCCACGCATGGGATAAAGAGATGATTCAGAATCTGGTGAGCCGGTTTACCTTCTATTGGGGGAACGGCGAAACCGAGCGTGCCATCCGCGAACTGTGGGTTCGGGAGCCGGAGCACATCGGCGATGCCTCCTTTGCCACCAATACGGGCTTTTATGTGGGCCTGAGTGAGGTGTACCGCCATCTGGTGGAGGAACCGAAGCAGCTGGCAGAGGATGTCCTGGGCGAGTTCCAGGCAGCGTCTCCGGAGAAATACGGCGCAGCAGAGCCGGGACTGGGCCTGACCGCCATGCACTCCTGCACTACGCCGCTGCTGTTTATCTCGGTGGACGGAAAGTATGCCCGCTATCTCTGCTATGACCTGGGTATGACCGGACGCGGACATCCCGACGGCAGCGCCGAGAGCTATTTTGAGTTCGGGCTGATGCTCATTGAGCTGGTGCGGGAAGCCGATGGCTTTAAAATCTGGCATCTGGTGCAGCAGCACGACTTCTCCATTGAAAGCGGAAAGAACTATAACGATGTCAATACCATGATCGAGGGCTATGACCCGGGCAGCCGCTTCTATGGCGATCCCACGGTAAAGACCGAGGTTTATGACAATCAGTACGGCTGGGAGTATCTGTTCTACGATATGCCGCGCCCGTTTAAAACCTATGATGAGGACGAAGGCTACGGTCCCAAGGGCAAGGTTGGACGGAAGTTCTACCAGCGCCTTGAGATGATGTAAGGGAGGGAACGAACAATGAGTGAGAAATCCTTTCACGATCGTGTTGCGGCTGTGGTGGCCGGACAGAAGGTCGAGGAATTAAAGGCACGCCACGCCTACCTCCACGGCGTCAATCGGGGACGGGAAGAGTACGGTACCTTCTGGCTTCGCAGCGACCACTCCACCTTTGGTC
>CAVEIY010000048.1:0-5357 GCA_963615825.1 Flexilinea sp. | reverse complement strand
CCTTTGGTCACACCTTTGGCCGGATGATGGGCTACAAGGAGCTGGTACCGGCGCATTTTGGTGAACCGTTGGCCGCCAATGCCTTTGCCAAATCCGATGAAAAGTATGGCATGAACGACGATGACATGAAGGAGGGCATGCCCTTCGAGAATGCCACCGACGAGAAAATTGACCGTCCCACCAAGATGCGGGATATTTACGGCATGTTCAATCTCTATGGACACAATCCCGGCACCTTCGGTCAGAGTTGCCACGTGCTGGCGTCTCCGGTCATCGAGGTGGCGGAGGATGGAAAGTCCGCCCGCAGCTTCTACCTGACCCCCGGCACCATGATGGGCATGAACGGACCCAAGGGCGGACGCAGCGGCGGCTGGCTCTGGGAACGGTATGGCTCCGACTTTGTCTATCGGGACGGACGCTGGTGGTGGTTCCACGAGCAGGTCTGCCCGGATATCGGCGACAGCTATGATTCCTCCAACTGGGCACAGGACCGGTTCCGGAAGTATCTGTCCGGCGAACTGAAGGTGGGTAACTGCTCTGGTGCGCCCAGAAGCGGCATTTCCGATTTGCGGCAGGCTCATAACGATATCAGCATCATTCAGACGGTGCAGGATACGGTGCCTGCGCCCGAAGCCTATGAAAAGCTGGACGAAGCGCATACCTATTCCCCCGGCTGCGCCGACTTTGAAGATATTGATATTTATCCTGAGAATAAGGGCTACGGCGATCCGCTTTATTAAGTCGTATTCCCCAATCCGGGCAGAGCACAGGTGGCTCTGCCCGGATTTTTCCATATGACTTTGTAACAATTACAACAGAAAATTCCAATTTTAAGTGGGAGATTTCCTTGCTTTTTCCATAAAAGTGATTCACTATGAGGACAAAATGACGATTTGTCATCTTTTTTTCGCTGGAGGCAAAAAAGTTGTTGATAAATCGAAATGTGTCGTATATTATTTGAAGTGGTGTCCGGAAAAATGGATACACGTAAAGCAACACTGCGCAAATTTCTGGCGTAAAATCCCTTGACAGACGCTCTTGTCAATTTGCACGGTATTGCCATAAGAAAATGGAGGGAAGTATATTGAAAGCGGGCAGAAAAATTTTATCTCTGCTGCTGACCGTTTGCATGCTGATTTGCATGCTCCCGACAGCGGCGTTCGCTTCTTCCAGCGGGGACTACATGAAGGTCGCCATGCTGGACAGCGGACGAAAGTACTTTACTGTGGATTGGGTCAAGTCTTTCATTTATGAAGCAAAGGCGGACGGGTATACCCATGTCATGCTGGCGGTAGGAAACGACGGAATGCGGTTCCTGCTGGATGACATGTCGTTGACTGTCAACGCTACCACCTATTCCAGCGATGCAGTAAAATCTGCAATTCAGGCGGGTAACACCAGTTATACCACCGATTCCACCGGCGAGTGGACCGAAAGTGAGATGGACGAAATCTTTGCCACGGCCAATGCCGCTGGGATTGAGATCATCCCCCTGCTCAACAGCCCCGGACATATGGACGCGGTCTTGTATGCGGCATCTTCCCTGATGGGAGTGACCTGCAGCTACAACAGCTCCGTCCGTACCATTGACGTGACGAACACCACGGCTGTGGCATTCTCCCAGGCGTTTATCCAGAAGTACATCAATTACTTTGCAGGCAAGGGCTGCAAGTACTTCAACTTCGGCGCCGATGAATATGCCAATGACCGCTATACCAGCGGCGGCATGGGCTTCGGCAGCCTCCAGAGCAGCAATAAGTACGGCTACTTTATTAAGTATGTCAACGAGCTTGCTTCTATGGTCAAAAATGCTGGCATGACGCCCATTGCATTCAATGACGGCATTGAGTTTGCTAACAAGACCAGCGCTTCCGTTGGTTCTAAGACCTATACCTTTGACAAGGATATCGTAGTATGCTACTGGTCCAGCGGCTGGAGCGGCTATAATCCGCGTTCGGCAGCCAACCTGGCCAGCGACGGCTTCAAGATTATCAACACCACCGGCGACTTCTATTACGTGCTGGGCAAGAACGATAATTTTGACAGCAGCTATACCTATGCCTCCAATTGGAGCAACTATAAGGTTTGCGGCAATACCCTGAGCAGCAGCGCTGTAATCGGCGGAATGTTCTGCATGTGGAGCGATTATCCCGGCGCTGAGACGCAGACGCAGGAGGCAAAGAAGATCCGCCTGCCCCTTCGCGCAATGGGCCTTGCCATGGACGGCAATTATTCCAGCAGCATGGATCAGTCTGTGGTAGCGGGCGGCTTCAATGCAGACGGCACGCTGAACACCGATCCTCCTGCGCAGGTACACAACTATGAGGTATCTGCGACTCAGGCAGCCACCTGCACAAAGCCCGGCAGCGTGACCTATACCTGCACCGACTGCGGCGACAGCTATACGGAAACGGTGCCTGCACTGGGTCACGATTATGCGGCTACGGATGACGACGGCGATACCATCTTTACCTGCACACGCTGCGGGGATACCTATTCTGAGCTGCTGCCCAGAGAGAATGTTGCACTGAAGGTCGGCCAGACCTCCGATGCCTATGCGCTGGAAGGCGAGCAGACCGTTACCCATGCCGGTGATGCTTCCATTGCAAAGGCAAATCTCAACTATGTCCAGGGAACCGGCGCTGAGGTTTCCTATTCTGCAACAGTAAGCACTTCCGTTTCCGGCTATACAGTCGGCGGCTATAACTGCGTTGCATCCAACCTCATTGACGGCGATACGTCCACCTATTACTGGTCCAGCGATAGCCAGAAGGTTGGCATGTATGCGCGGGTGGATCTGGGCGCTGAGGTGCGGTTCGACGCCATTCAGATTTCTTCCCCTGCCCATGGAGACTACTGCTCCAACGCAAACGTTCAGGTTTCCTCCGACGGGAAAAACTGGACGACCATTGGCACCTATACCGGCAGCAGAAGCACTGCCGTGACCAAGACCTATGAGGTACCGGACTCCGTTGAGAGCTTCCGCTACATCCAGGTGGTGATTACCACTGCACGGAGCTATTGGTGGCAGCTGTCTGAGATTGCCTGGGGCAGCTATGACGGCAGCACCTTTACCCGGGCGGCAACCTCCGGCACGGTCCGGACCGGTACGCTGACCAATACCGAGCTGTCCTTCACCGGTGTAGCTGCCGGTACAACCGCTTATGTGGTAGACGGCACCAAGTATGTGGTTACGGTTGAGGCCGACCATGTGCATAGCTATCAGAAGGTCAGCGAGACGGCACCCACCTGCACCGAGCCGGGCAGCATCACCTATCGCTGCGACACCTGCGAGGATACCTATACCGAGACGGTTCCTGCAACCGGTCACACCTATACATCTGCGGTGACGGCACCCACCTGCACCAAGGAAGGATATACCACCTACACCTGCACCGTTTGCGGCGATAGCTACACAGCGGATACCACCGCAGCCCTTGGCCATGCTTATCAGGAGACGGTGGAAGCGGCAACCTGCACCGAGGACGGTACAAAGACCTGCACCTGCACCCGCTGCGGTGACAGCTATACCGAGACGATTCCGGCTACGGGCCATACCTACAAGGCAACCGTCAGCCAGGCTACCTGTACGCGCGGCGGCGTGACGACTTATGTCTGCACAGCCTGCGGCGACACCTATACCGAGACGACTGCGGCACTGGGCCACAGCTATGACGCAGTTGTGACCGAGCCGACCTGCACCGAGGAAGGCTACACCACCTACACCTGCAAGCGTTGTGGCGAAAGCTATGTGAACGATGTTGTAGAGGCACTGGGTCATACCTACACCGACGTCGTAACCGAGCCGACCTGCACGGAAGCAGGCTACACCACTCATACTTGTGAGCGCTGCGGCGACAGCTACACGGACAGCACCGTGGCAGCTCTGGGCCATACCTACACTGACGTTGTAACCGAGCCGACCTGCACGGAAGCAGGCTACACCACTCATACTTGTGAGCGCTGCGGCGACAGCTACACGGACAGCACCGTGGCAGCTCTGGGCCATACCTACACTGACGTTGTAACCGAGCCGACCTGCACGGAAGCAGGCTACACCACTCATACTTGTGAGCGCTGCGGCGACAGCTACACGGACAGCACCGTGGCAGCTCTGGGCCATACCTACACTGACGTTGTAACCGAGCCGACCTGCACGGAAGCAGGCTACACCACTCATACTTGTGAGCGCTGCGGCGACAGCTACACGGACAGCACCGTGGCAGCTCTGGGCCATACCTACACTGACGTTGTAACCGAGCCGACCTGCACGGAAGAGGGCTACACCACCCATACCTGTGAGCGCTGCGGTGACAGCTACACGGACAGCACCGTGGCGGCACTGGGGCATGATTATACCTGCACCGAGGACGGCGATTACCTGGTCTACACCTGCAGCCGCTGCGGCGACAGCTATACCGAAGAGAAGATGCCTTCCGTCACCGTAAATCTCCAGGTGGGCGAGACGTATACCTTCACCACCGATGATGCAACCGTTTCCCAGGAGATCGACACTGCGGTTGCAACCATGGATGTGGAGACAATCGGCGGCGACTATCAGCTGGCAAGCGAAGTATCCGACGGCAAGTATCTGCTGGTCAGCGGCGGCTATCTGCTGACGGCCAGTGCATCCACCTACTATAGCTCCTGGGATGGTGCAGGTACCGTTAACGGACTGAGCTGCACCACCTATCGGACCGGCGGCAGCTATGACAGCTATCTCTGGACGATTACGGCGGTGGATGGCGGCTACACCATTCAGAGTGCAGACGGAAAGTACCTGAATCTGACTGCTGGCTCCCGTTCTTCCAGCGTGAAGCTTTCCACAACGCCTCAGGTGATTACCATTGGTGATCTGGGCCAGAAGTTCTCCATCCAGTACAGCAACGTCTACCTGGACCGCTACAGCACCAGCTTTGCAGCAGCCTATCCCGGCGACTGCAATGAAAACGAGCAGTGGCAGCTCTACAAGGCAGAGCCGGACAGCTATCAGGTGACCTTCACTGCAGTGGCTGGCGGTAAGACGAATCCTGTAATCGGCGGCACCCGCTATGCCATTGATGTTCATGCCCATTCCTACACCAGCGAGGTGACCACCGCGGCCACCTGCACCGAAAATGGTGTGCGGACCTATACCTGCTCCTGCGGTGACAGCTACACCGAGGAAATTCCCGCAACCGGTCATAACTACAGCTGCACCGAGACGGACGACAGCTATGTTTACACCTGCGAGAACTGCGGTGACAGCTACACCGAGGAAAAGCTCCCGACGGTTGAGGTAAATCTCAAGGTTGGCGAGACGTATACCTTTACCACCGAGGATGCAACGATTTCAAAGGAAATTGACTCCAATGTGG
>CAVEIY010000047.1:0-13346 GCA_963615825.1 Flexilinea sp. | reverse complement strand
TGGCCCAGCCCATAATGGAGCAGCCGTCGGATACGGTGTAGCCCTCGGGGAAAATACCGATCAGCTCCATGGAAATCTTTGCGCCGTAGAAATGGACCCGTTCTACCAGCTCCATGAGCTTATTCCGGTGGTTTGGCTGGTTCACATCCCAGGCGGTGTTCTGACCGTCGTCGGTTACGTCCTTGCCGACCTTGAGACCCGCCACGGTGACCATGCCCACACCGGCTCTTGCCCGGGATTCAAAGAAGGAAATGGCGTCCTCTGTGGGGTACAGCTCGCCGTTTGACAGGGAGTGCATGGTGGTAGGCGCGGAGACAATGCGGTTTTTCAGCAGTACATTGCCGATCCGCACGGGAGTCAGTGCTTTTGGAATCTTATACATTGCGGGTTCCTCCTTACAGGCTGGGATTGATGAGGATCTTCAGCATACCTCTCCGGTCCTGACGATCCAGACCCATATCAATGGCGTGATCCAGAGAGACAATATCCGTTACCATACCGGGGAAGGTCATCTTGCCGGAAGCTACCATGTCCAGATAAATCTGTACGTCCTCCTGGGTATAGGTGAAGGAGAACTGGAAGTTCGGCTCATGAATGGAGAACTGACCGGGAATCAGGGCGGTCATAGGCTCCTGGATGGTGCCGATGATGGCCACCTGTCCGCCGGGCTTCACGCACTGATAGACGCAGTTGGAAAGGGAGGTCATGTTGCCGGCACACTCATAGACCACATCAGCGCCCACAGGAGAGCCGAGAATCTTCTGAATCTCACCGGCAAGATCGGTGCATTCCTTGGAGTTGATGAAGTAATCGGCACCGTAAGCCTTGATGATCGGTTCCTTGGCGGAATTGGTGCCCAGGGCGATGATCTTGTTGGCACCCGCAGCCTTCAGACACTGGATTGCAGCCAGACCAATGGGGCCGGTACCGGAAACCACAACGTTGTCGCCAAACTTGAAGGCAGAATTCCGTACACCGTGGAGGGAGACGCAGATGACGTCAAACAGCACGGCGTCCTTGGGGTCTACACCCTCGGGAACCTTCACCAGCATGGTATGCTTGACATCACGGACCAGCATATACTCGGCATAGCCGCCGTCGGGACCGCCGATACCGGCAGTACGGGGGAAGCCGTTGATGCAGATGTTGGTTTTGCCCTGACGGCAGGAGGGACAATCCTCGGCGCAGTGGGAGGGAGGGCCGCAGAGAATTTTGTCGCCGACCTTGAACTCGGTAACGCCCTTGCCGACCTCAACTACGGTGCCGACGTTTTCGTGGCCCAGCACCATGGGCAGGTGAACGAAGGGGGGCACAGCGCCGGACTGGAAGAACTCCACATCGGTGCCGCAGATGCCGACATAATCAATTTTCACCACCAGCTGGTTTTCCTCTGCCTGAGGAACCGGCTTTTCAATGATTCTGGCGTCTTTCTTTCCATACAGTGCGATTGCTTTCATGGGTTTAAGCTCCTTTCAAAGTGCAGTGATTATTCGGGCTTGGAGGACTGGATGAACTCCGCGTATTTCTTCTTCCGGGCCTTGGCCTCGGGGGTCTGCATGGCTGCGCGTGCCTTCCCCTCGTTGCGCTGGATGTCATCCCCGTGGATGAACTTGCCGGAGATGGAATCGTGGGCATGGGGAATCCACTTTTCCGCATCGAACTCAAAGACGTATTTTCCGTCGATGTTCTTCATGATGCCCTCGGTACCGCAGGTGCAGCAGATGGCTGTTCCATCCTCCTGGAGATAGAAGTTGTTGCCGCGGCAGTGGGGACATACGCCCTTGGGACCCTTATAGTCCTCGCCGATCATGCCCTGAGGAACGTTCAGTGTACCGTCTGCGACCTTTTTGGCGGCTTCAGCCAGATTCCGGCCAATTTCATGGGCGCGGGCAATGGCCTTGTCGTTCATGACGATGTCCAGGGACCACTGGAAGCAGTCGTTGTCGATGAGCGTCCACTTGGGGGTCAGGGTCAGGTTGGCAAAGTCACACTGAATCCGGGTGGCCCAGTCGGAACCGCCGATGCCCATATAGGAAACCGCAATTTCCTTTAAGTACTTGGGATCAATGGGCTTGCCGCCCTGCTCTGCAATTTTCTGTGCGATCATCACGTTGCCGCGATCCAGACGGGGACCAAAGCGATCCATAATGGTATGGAAGATGCCCGGTGCGCCCTTCTCAAAAATGGGGACAGCCCAGACGATGCCGTCTGCCTCATACATTTTGTCCACCAGCCACTGGAAATCATCCTTCAGGACACAGGCGTTGCCCCGACCGGAGAACAGGCTCATAACGCAGGCCTTACATCCGGTGCAGTGCCGGATATTCAGCTTGTGGAGATTGATGAACTCAATCTCTGCGCCCAATTCCTTTGCGCCCATCAGGGCTTCCTTACACATGGCGTCGTTGCTACCGCCGTTCGTTCCGGCAGAAATACCAAGAACCTTCATGGTTGTGCCTCCTTCATCTTGTTTGCTCCGGAAGCAGCGCGTTTCTGCGGGCGGTCAACCCCAGGCGGCTTCCAGAATTTCTCGTTATTTTCTTGACAATCTCAGTATAACAGTCCGAATGGATTCTGTAAAATACCCAAATCGGCAATATTGATATATCATCTGGAATAGATCTGCCGGTTTCTTGTGTATTTGCATAAAATCCATTGCGGCGCATTTGGTAATATGCTATAATTGTGTCGAAAAAGATAGATGAGGGAGATAGCTTATGAATCTCACCAAGATCCGGTATTTTGTAGAGGTGGCCCGCTGCGGAAATTTCTCTGAGGCGGCCAGGCGGCTCTATACGGCCCAGCCCAATGTGTCCAAGCAGATTGCGCAGATGGAGCAGGAGCTGGATTTCCCACTGTTTGTCCGCAGCAAGCGTGCGGTCAAGCTGACCCCGGCGGGGCAGCTGCTCTATGACCATATGAAGGATTTGCCGGAGGAGCTGGAGCAGCTGTTTGACCAGGCACGGCAGCTATCCCGACGGGAAGAGGCACGGCTGAACATTGGCATTCTGGAGGGCCAGGAGGTCAGTGCGCTGCTGCTGACCCGGCTGAATCTTGCCCAGGCGCTCTATCCCAATTTGGAGCTGGAGCTGGAACGGAACTCCTTTTCCAACCTCCGCAGCGGCCTGAAAAACGGGCACTACGATCTGATTGTGACGCTGGATTTTGATGTGGAAGAGGAAAAGTCGTTTTATGCGGTGCCGGTATGTCCCCAGCCGCCAGCCATCGCCATTCACCGGAACCATCCGCTGGCCCAGGAGCCGGAGCTGGAGATGACGCAGCTGAAAAACGAGAATTTTGTGGTGATCTCTCCGGAGGAATCCCCGGTGGGGTATGATCGGCTGGTGCGGCAATGTCAGCAGTCAGGCTTTACACCGCATATTGTCCGGAAGCCCCGAAGCCTGGAGTCGTTGATCCTCTGCGTGGAAATGGGCGTTGGGGTGGCGCTGCTGGACCAGAATACCCGGCTGAGCCACGACAGCGCGGTGCGAACCATTCCCATTCCCGGGGCAGACATGTATGTGGTGGCGGCCAGCATCCGGGACGATTACCGTCCGGTGGTTCAGAACGTAATGAAGGTGCTGCAGGGTCTTACAACATAAAAGCTACCGTCCTCTGTCCGATACAGGCCGGACCGAGGACGGATTTTTGGCAAAAGCATCAGAGAAAGAGGGAACACAGGTGCAGCGAGATTTAACCCAGGGCGCCATATGGCGCAGCCTGATTTTGTTTGCATTGCCGATGATTGCAGGCAATTTGCTTCAGCAGCTTTATAACATTGCCGACACCCTGATTGTTGGCCGGGTGCTGGGGAGCAGTGCGTTGGCGGCGGTGGGATCGGCCTATACGCTGATGACGTTTCTGACCTCCATTTTTCTGGGACTCAGCATGGGAGCGGGGGCGTTGTACTCCATCTGCCTGGGGCAGGGAGATTTTCATCGGCTGCGGCTGGGGGTGCTGCACGGTGCAGTACTGATTTTTGCGGCAACGGCGGCGGTGAATCTGCTGGTGTATTTGGGGCTGGACGGCATCCTGTGGTTCCTGCGGGTGCCGGAGGAGGTACAGCCGGGCATGCGGGCCTATCTTCTGGTGATTTTCGGTGGAATCCTGGCAACGTCCATCTATAATTTCTGCGCGTGCCTGCTTCGGGCAGTGGGAAACTCCGTGGTGCCGCTGGTATTTCTGGCCGTTTCGGCGGTGGGGAATATTGTGCTGGATCTTTTGTTTGTGGCGGTATTGCCCTGGGGAATTACCGGTGCAGCGGCAGCTACGGTCATCAGTCAATATGCTTCTGGAATTGGAATTGCTGTCTATGTTGTCCGAAAAACGCCGGAGCTGCTGCCCAAGCGCGGAGAATTGCGGCTCCAAAAGGCGGTGTTCCGGGAGATTGGAAGCCTGTCTGCACTGACCTGTCTCCAGCAATCGGTGATGAACTTTGGAATTCTCATGGTGCAGGGACTGGTGAACAGCTTTGGCACGGTGATTATGGCGGCCTTTGCGGCGGCAGTGAAAATCGACACCTTTGCCTATCTCCCGGTGCAGGACTTCGGCAATGCATTTTCCACATTTGTCGCCCAGAATTATGGCGCAGGACAGCGGGAGCGAATCCGAACGGGAACCAGAACTGCCATGGGATTGACCGTTGTGTTTTCCCTGGTGATTTCCGGGCTGGTGTGCCTGTTTGCCGGGCCGCTGATGGGGATCTTTGTAAAGACCAGCGAAAAAGCGGTGATTGCAGCCGGAGTGACCTATCTCCGGATAGAAGGCGCATGCTATGTGGGCATCGGCATTCTGTTTCTGCTCTACGGCTACTATCGCGCCATTAAAAAGCCCGGGATGTCAGTGGTGCTGACGGTGATATCCTTGGGCACCCGTGTGGCACTGGCCTATGGACTGGCTGGCATTGTGGGGGTTCGGGGCATCTGGCTGGCAATCCCCATTGGCTGGGTGCTGGCTGATCTTACGGGACTGATTTGGATGAAGCTTCGGCCACTGCCAGAGAAAATGGAATAACAAAAACGTCTGCATTCCAAGAACGGAGTGCAGACGTTTCTTTATACCGAAGCGTGAGAGATTGGGCTGCGCATCAGCTTGCGGTAGCTGATAAGGAAATAGGTGATTTCGGCAAGGGCGGTAATGGCCCAGGAAAAGATATAGAGCAGATACAGGGAAGGAATGGTGCGGAAGTAGGCAAAAATCGTATAGACCCAGATGATCCGGAATACGCAGGAACCCATAATCACAATCGCAGTGGGGGGAATGCTCTTTCCAATGCCACGGGAGGCGGCGATGGTGCAGTCCATAAAGGCGCTGACACAGTAGCAGTAGCCCATAATCCGCAGCCGCTCCATTCCGGCGTCGATTACAGCGGTTTCATTGGCGAACAGAGAAAGAAATTGTCGGCCAAATATCAGCAGCAGTCCGCCCAGCAGTGCGCCGGAGAGGAAGGAATAGCTGAGACTGATGAGATAGCTTTTCATCATCCGGTGCCGGTTGCCGGCTCCCAGATTTCGGCTGACAAAGCTGGCACAGGCGGTATGAAAGGCGGCCATGACATTATAAATCAGCGTGTCAGCGTTGGCAGCAGCGGCATTGCCGGATACCATCACCGCATCAAAGGAGTTGACGCCGGATTGCACAAACAGATTGGCAATGGCGAACAGAGCGTTTTGGATACCGGTGGGAATTCCGATGAGCAGCACCGCACGGGAGGCCGCGGGATGAAGCCGCAGCTGCCTGGGGTGAACCTGGCACTGGTCCTTCCGGCGCAGCAGATTGCGCAGAATCAGAATGGCGGAGAGATATTGGGAAATGGCGCTGGCCACTGCAACACCGGCGGCTGCCATATGGCAAACAATCACGAAGAACAGGTTGAGAATGACATTCAAAATCCCCGCGATGGTCAGATAATAGAGGGGACGGCGGGTGTCTCCACAGGCACTAAGAATGCCGTTGCCGCAGTTATAGATGCCCATGGCAGGCATGCCCAGCGCATAGATTTTCAGATAGGTGACTGCACCGTCCATCAGCTCGTCCTTGGTGCCCAGCAGCCGGAGCATCGGGGCGGCGAAAAACAGGCAGGCAAAGCAGACCAGCAGCCCCAGCAGCGTACAGATAATCACCGAGGTGTGGATGGTATCCGAGATGGCCTGCCGATCTCCCACGCCCAGCTCGTGGGCGGTACGAACGTTTACGCCGCTGCCCATGCCCAGAAGAAAGCCCGTAAACAGGCTGACCAGCAGCGTGGTGGAGCCGACGGAGCCAAGGGCTTGATATCCGGCGAACTTTCCGGCGATGGCAACGTCGCTGAGGTTGAACAGCACCTCAAGAATTTGAGAGAACATCAGCGGAATGCTGAAGAAGAATATATTTTTCCACAGGGAACCGGCAGTCATGTCAATGCTGCGGGGACTTGCGATCATAATGGCATCTCCTTTGTAACCAATGAGCAACTTAGTATAGCACGGGGCAGGTGCGGTTACAATCCGCAGATTCAACAGATGTTTGGGGGAGAAATGCGGAATGTGTCTGCAAAATGTGGAAACGGAACTTAGCAGCATTTGCGAGGGGCCTTGCAGAATACGGGGTGGCGTTTTCGGCCCGGCACGGTATAATAGAGACAAAGAAGCTTCTGATTCAACAGAAGGGAGAACATCACATGGAACGACTATCGGAAAATCTCAAAGGACTGCGGGTGGCGAAAAAGCTCACCCAGGAGCAGGCGGCGGAGGCGCTGAATGTCAGTGCGCAGACTATATCCCGGTGGGAGTGCGGCATCACCTTGCCGGATGTAACAAAGCTGCCGGAGCTGGCGCATTTTTACGGCGTGACCATTGACGACCTGTTTGCAGAGACGGCGGTGGGCTATGCAAATTATGCTCAGCGCCTGGCGGCAATCTATGAAGCGGGTCGCACTACTGAGAATTTTGTTCGGGCGGAGCAGGAGTTCCGGCGAATGCTGTCCCATGAGGGCGGAAGTCCGGATGATATGCGCACCTATGGCATCCTGTATCAGTTTATGATGTGCAGCTGCCGGGACAATGCAATGTATTGGTTTGACCGGGCAATTCAGGAAAGCAGGGGCGTGGATCCGGAGATGTACCGCCGTACCCGGCAGCAGAAATTAAGGCTGCAAATGCTCCTGGGCAGAGTAGAGGAAATGGTGGAGCAGCAGAAAAGGGAACTGGCGGAATTCCCAGAGCTGGCGGATTCCTGGGTGCTGCTGGTGGTTGCGGACATTTACGCCCAGCGCTATGAGGAGGCCTATGAGCTGGTGCAGCGGGCCATGGAACGATTCCCGGAGGAGTGGGAGCTGGCCATTCACGCTTGCAATATTGCCCGGCATTTGGAGAAGTATCGGGAGGCCGTTGCCTATGCGGATCGGGCCATTGCAGTGCGCCCGGATTGGGTAGACGGAATGTATGAAAAGGCCTGGTGCTATGAGAAAATGGGAAAACATCGGGAGGCCGGACGCCTGTACCTGGAGATTGCTGAGGCCCTGAAGCGGGACGGCTTTGAGGTGGAAGCGGAAACGGAACTCCGCAATGCCAGAAAATTGCTGGAGCGGGCGGAAGCATAAAAATAACCTCCTAATGTGAACCGTGGAATTTCCAAGGTCACGTTAGGAGGCGATTTTCATGCATTCCGTTGCTGTATTTTCTTATGAACAGGAGAAAATTGTCGGTTATGATTCGCTGAAACAATGGTCAAAGAAATCTGCAAATACACAGAGCAAATCCTCATCGGTGATGGTTTTCAGCCGATTGATTTCGTCAATAACATCCTGGGGCGGATTGGGGGAGCGGAGCACCTTTAACAGCTTGAGCTTTTCAAGGTCCACTTCGTGGGGTGTAGTGATGTTGTGATCGTGGCCGGTGAGGGGAAGAAACGTGAATTGGGGATTGCCGTGGAAGTGACGGTACAGCGCCATATAGTTCTTTTGGTAGGGGAGAATCCGGTCATCGTCGCTCTGAGCAATGAGCACCGGGCAGGTTTGCAGGGATAGCCCCTTGACGGCGGTGATGCCCGCCAGCTTGCCGAAATAAAGCCGCTGATAGAGCCGAATCCCCAACAGCGGAAGCGGAGCCAGGGGGCCGTAATGCCGCCGGGTGTAGGGAGCCAGAGCAGAGAGACTGCCATAGAAGCCTGCGGCGGATACAATGCCATGGATGGGGAAGGACTCCAGCGCACCCACGCAGTCTGCCGCATAGCCGCCCCAGGAGTGTCCGTAGAGCAGCAGGGGAAGTGCAGAAAGGTCCGCTTGACTTTGAACGTAGCGGAGGCAGGCTTGCAGATCCAGAACGTGCTGGGGCAGTCCCAGCAGTAGGCCGTCAGAAAGACCGACACCGGTTCCGTCAAAGCTCAGAACCCAATAGCCACGCCGGCAAAAATATTCACATTCCGGCAGATAGTCGGCATGACTCATCCCATAGCCGTGGAAAAAGACGATGAGTCCTTTGGGCGGCGTATCCGGATAGGAAAAGAGCCAGCCGCGCAGGGATCCTGCCGTACCGGGAAAGGAAACGGCTTTACGGGTCCAGTCTGGATGGAGCTGAGAGAAGTAGGGAAAATAATCTCCGCCGCCTTCAAAGCGGCAGTGAAATTGCCGCCGTGCCAGTACCAGTCCTGCCAGCACAAATCCCAGCGCTGCCAGGAGCAGAAAACCAGTTATGCACAGTAGAATTATCATACGATCACCTAATCGTAGTGCGCCGCAGTTTAATACCGCGGCGCACTTAAAATTCAATCCGTCACGTAGTGACTCATGTTATCGTGCCTTATCCCCAGGGCCAGCTGGGGAACCATTTGAGTACGTTCAAGCAGAACTGTACCGAAGCCTCTGCACCGCTGAGTACCGGATAGAACAGGATAAACAGCCCGGTATTCAGTCCGGTAAAGCCATAGACCAGTTTATCATTCTTCGGATTGCGCTGAATCAGCTCATCAAACACATAGCTGATGGCGATGGTCAGGAACAGAATGCAGCCAAAGTAATGGTAGGCAAAGGTGGTGCGGGAGATAATCACCCAGGGAAGGAACTGGCACAGATACCCCACCCAAATCAGGATGACCTGGGGCTTCCGACGCTTCCAGAAGGCAACGGCGGTGGAAATCAGCGCCACCAGACCGCCCCAGGAGATCAGCGGAGAGTTGAATGCGCCGAAAGCAGACTTGGTGCTGCCGCTGTAATTGAGATAGTAGAGAATCGGGCGTGCATCGAACAGCCACTGATACCAGCGGGAGGAATAGGGATGCGCCTGATTGACGCCGTTGTGATAGGTGAGCATATACACCTGATTGTCCCAGATGATCTTATAATAGTTCTGATCGGTAAGCATGGAGGGCATCTGATAGCCCAGCGCCAGACCATAGGGAATGTAGCTCAGACAATAGATGATGACAGGAATCACAATGAAGAATACCACAGACAGGCCGATGGTGCCCAGCAGCTCTTTTCCATAGTGCTCCAGTCCCACTGCACGGTATTTCATAATCACCCGCAGTAGCCACAGAACAGCCAGACCAACGCCCGCATAGAGCACCGTCCATTTGCTGGCGCAGCCCAGGCCAAAGGACAGGCCGCAGAGGAACAGGTCCAGCCAGGTCTTTTTCAGGGAACTGGCGTAGGGCGCAGTCATCCAGCGCCACATGAAGAGAAAGCTCAAGAGAATGAAGAACACACCATAGGTGTCGATGGTGGCAATTCGGGTCTGGGTGAAGTGCATGAACTCAAAGGCGAACAGGGTGGTGCCGCACATGGCAACCTTCGTCTTTCCAAACATATTCTTTAAAAGAATATACAGCGGCAGCAGCATCAACACCCCGAAGAATGTGCCCATAAACCGATAGCCAAAGGGGGTCATACCGAAAATACGGATGCCAAGGGAGATGATAATCTTGCCCAGAGGCGGATGGGTAATTTCATAGGGATAGATGTTTTTGATGTTCTCATAGGCGGTGCGTCCGTGGTAGATTTCATCAAAATACATGCTGTTGTACCAGCTGGGGGCATCGGGAACAGTATTCTGTTCGTCCAGCAGTACGCTGTCAACGCCGGATACGTCCAGCAGCCGCCCCTTGCCGTCATACAGTGCCAGTTCTCCCAGCTCCATGGGAAGAACTCGGGCGACAATGCGGATATAGCGGGTTTTAATCATGGTATCGCCAATGCTGGCATATTGCCACTTGAACAGGTCGGCATAGCTCTGGTGCATGGCGGCGTCGTTGACGGTGCCGCTTTCGTCCTCCTGGGCTGTGGCGTCGATCAGGCGGACCCAGTTGCTGCCGTTGGAGCTGTAATAGAGATCATAGTCGCCGGGATACAGCCCTGTATAATACATAATGGAGGAAATCTCCTTCTGCTCGCCCAGGTCGATCACAACGCTGTCGTTTTCACCCTCAAAGGTATAAAAGCTCTGAGGATCCTTGGTGCTGCCCAGATTTGTGAAGGCTACCACAGCGTAAACAGCCAAAATGATAACCACAGGAAGCAAATCCCGCCGCTCCATGGAATAGCCTCTGCCATCCAGGGTAAAGCGGGGCTTGTCAAAATTCTGAATCCATTCCAGGGTGCCCATACGAGGTGCCATTTCCCGCTTGTATTTCAGAAAGAAAACGGCAATCAGCGCCGCGAGAATCAACGGAAAAATGGCAGCAGTGGGGCGGACCTGGGAAAAATAGTGGACAAAAGCCTGTGCAATTGTCTGCATCAATGCGCACCTCCAATGCCGGTGATGAAGCAAATTTGTAAAGACCCAGCCGGATCGACCGACTGAAATGTCCTGCATGGGGACAGGAGTATTCTAGCATTTTTCTCCGGAGTTTTCAATGAGAAGCTGCCGGGAAATACTCGCGCACAAAGTCTACATCCTCCACCTGAAAGCTCTTTCCACGCAGCGGTTCCAGAATTCCGGCGTCGGTGGTAAAGGAAAACGTCAGGCGATAGGAGTAGAGCGCCTGAAATTTCCGGTTATATTTTGTCTCTGCTTTGCCGTATTTTCCGTCTCCCAGCAGAGGATGACCGCTGGCGGCAAACTGGGCGCGGATCTGATGGGTTCGGCCGGTAATCAGCTCGCATTCCACCAGGCTCAGGTCCCGGTTCTTTTTCAGCGTCTGATATTTGGTGATGCAGGTTTTGGAGCCGGGCTGAGAGGTTTTTGTGACGTAGACCCGGTTCTTCTTAGCATCTTTAAACAGGTAGCCCTTCAATTCGCCGTTTTCCGGCTTCATGACCCCATGGATGACGGCCAGATAGCGCTTGTCCAGCTCCCGGTCCTTGACCTTTTGATTCATAATGCGCAGCGCTTCGGCGTTTTTTGCGGCAATGACAATGCCGCCGGTGTTCCGGTCAATGCGGTTGCAGAGAGCGGGGGCAAAGGCATGCTCCTGACGGGGCTTCCATTCCCCCTTGGCATAGAGATAGGCCTGGATATGGTCAATGAGGGTGCGTCCATATTCTGCGCCATCGTGGGGATGAACTGCCATGCCGGGCTTTTTGTCCACCAGAAGAATGTTTTCATCCTCATATACAATATTTAATTTTGGGGTCGCCACAGTGAGATAGGCGTTTTCTTCCTTTGGGGTGTCGAAGAACTCGTCGTTGACGTACATCTCCACCAGGTCCCCAGCCACCAGTCGGGTATCCCGCTGGGCACGCTGTCCGTTGACCTTGATGCGCTTGAGACGGATATATTTTTGAGCAAGGGAAGCCGGGAGCAGGGGAACGGTCTTTGCAATGAACCGATCCAGACGCTGTCCGGCGTCGTTTTTTGTAATGGTAAAGGATTTCATAGAGCCTCCTGAAATTTCGTAGAAAGCCGGCGGTCAGTCGGTGGAAATGGCGTTGGGATAGATAAGCTGCATGCGGTCATCATCAAAAAAGCGATCCATCACCTGCTGCCACTGATGGCGTGCGGGAATCTGGTTTGAGCGCTGGTCGTAACGAATCAGCGCCAAAGACGAGGTGAGCATATTCACGGCCATGAACACCACCAGGCAAAGGGTAATCAGCAGGTTGGGCAGCCGCGGAATTTTGGAAAGCCACCGGGAAAGCCGGGGGTAGCAGACCTTAATCCAGACCACGGCGGCAATGCCCCAGAAGAAGCAGTAGAGCAGATTGATTCGTCCGCCCAGATTAAAGGGAATATCGCTGTAGTCCCAGAACACCTTGCCGAAGAAGAGTTCAGTAAACACGCTGCAAAGGTATTCATAGGCGCCGCCCAGCACCGTTCCAATCAGGAAAATATGACGGTCCGGCTTGTCTGCGTCCCGATGGAGCAGCGCAGTGGCCAGGGCGATGGCAAGGCCCCAGACGATGCTGAAGGGACCCCACACCAGACTGCTGCGGCTCATCCAGACCCCTGCGGTGATTCTGCAGAAGATGGTTTCGGTGATGTCTCCCAGCAGGGAACTGATGAAAAACAGCTGAAACAGCAGAAGCAGGGTACAGCCGGTACGGTCTGCGGCGGATTTTTCGGTCTGCTCCAGGTCATAGGCGCGCTCCATACGACGCTCGACTCTGCCGATGATGCCGGTGCCAAGGCGAGTGGTCCAGCTGCGAAGTCCGGTTTGCACCTTCTCCATCCGCTGGGCGTTGGGGCTGGGCTGACGGTAGACATAGGTGAAAATTGCGTCAGTGGGAGAGGCAGATGCGGCCTTGCGTTCATGCCGAATGGTGAGAAGGGAGGTCAGCAGATCCAAAAGGCTGATGCCGCTGAGAATCAGCACCAGCAGCCTGCCAAGAAGCTTTGGCAGCAGCGCATAGACCACGGTGAGCAGCTCATTGCCAAAGCAAACTGCCAGGGTGCCGAGAATGCCCCAGAGAATGGAGTACGGCAGGCACACATAGCCGTCGAAATTCCAGGGGAGGGAGGAATAGTCCCACCAGCGGCGGTGATTCATCCGTTCCAGCAGCTTGCCGGTAAACCATTCAATGAAAGTAGCCAGAGCACAGCAGCCTAAGAAAAGGAATACCGGACGGGATGTAAGCTCGCCAAAGAACACCGTCATGGCCACGGCGGAGATGCCATAGATAAAGCACACAGGACCGGAGAAAAAGCCTCGGTTTGCAAACTGCCGCCGTTTTCCGCTGGCGATGGCGGTTTCTGCGGCCCAGCCGAAAAACGAGTAGAGAAACAGCAGCCACAGCAGCTCATATTTGGAGTAGCCCATGGTGTGGACCTCCTTTATCTTACTTGCACCTATGATACTCGGTGGCGCTGGTCGTGTCAATGGTTGGGGAGACAGATTGTTTTATTTTTCTGATGTTTTCCCTTGACAAGCGGCAGGAAAATCTATATAATAACTTGGTCAGACTATGAAAGGAATATGATCTATGCTCTTAAATC
>CAVEIY010000046.1:8257-13449 GCA_963615825.1 Flexilinea sp. | reverse complement strand
GATTCTGGCGGACAACGGCATTGCCAGCGTGCGCTTTGACTTTGACGGCAACGGGACCAGCGATGGTGCGTCGGAGGATATGACCATTTCCTCTGAGGTCCGGGATACCATTGCCATGCTGGATTACGTAGAGGGCCTTAGCTTTACAGATCAGAGCAATATCTTCCTGGTGGGGAAGAGCATGGGCGCGGTGGATGCAGTGCTGGCATCCAAGGGCCGGGGCGATGAGATTCGGGCAATGTGCCTGTGGTATCCTGGCTTTGGTGTAGGCGATGCAGTTCGCCACGGCTTCCTTCTTGGGTCCACGTTTAATCCCATTGATCTGCCGGATACCCTGGAGGCGGCCGGCTACACCTATGGAAAGGGCTTCCTCCAGGAGGCAAGAGCGCTGGATTACCGGAGTGCATGCCAGTCCTATTCCGGTCCGGTGATGATCCTCCATGGTGATGCGGACTTCATTGCACCCATCAGCTACAGCTATGAGGCGGCAGATCTGTTCCCCAATTGTACGCTTCAGGTAGTGCCCGGTGGCTATCACGGCTTCTTTGGTTGGCAGGAGATGAAGGCACTGGACGACATGCTCAACTTCTTCCAGGAGAGCATGGCATAACATCAAATAGAAAGAGGTCGCTGCTGGAAAAATGGCAGCGGCCTCTTTTTGCGCATTCAGGATTCCATCTGCTGACCCAGAAATCCCGCAACGGTCTGGCAGATTTTCTGCTCGGTTTCGCCCACAGGCGCGGACTTGTCGTCCATCAGCACCATAACGCAGCCCATCAGGTCGCCGCCGGAGAGAATCGGAGACGCAACCCCAAGATAATAGCCGTCCACGCTTTCGGCAGCCCGAATCTTACTGCCGCCGGTATAGCAATAGGACTTCCGCTGCTCCATAATCTGCTCCAGCTCGTGAGAATTCTGCTTGTCCATGAGATCCCGTTTTGGCGCGCCGCTGAGGGCGATGATGGCGTCCCGGTCAGACACCGCGGCAATTCGTCCGGTATTTCTTCCCAGACTGTCGCAAATCTGCGCTGCAAATTCCCCCAGCTCCCCCATGGGAGAGTATTTTTTAAAGATGACCTCGCCGTCCTTTTCTGTGAAAATCTCTAAGGGGTCGCCCTCGCGAATTCTCAGGGTTCTTCTAATCTCCTTGGGGATGACCACGCGGCCCAGGTCATCAATACGCCGGACAATTCCAGTTGCTTTCATATAGGAACTTCCTCCAATTTCTTGTATCGTCAAATGTATTATCTGCCTTGCGTGGGTTTTTATGCGAGCAAACAAATGGGGGTTATTTCCTAAAAAAACTGTACCCCTCATTTGCCACGCATGGTGGTGAAATGAGGGGTGTTATTGTATATTTACAGTCTTTCATTTTCGTCATTTTCGGGGATCTCGATATCGTACTTTCTGAGTAAATCCTCAATTGCTTCATCCAGTAACCGACTTTTGGGAATCCGAGTTTGGGCTGCAAGCTGATTGAACAATGGGATCAGTTCATTCTTGAGCGACGAGGTAAATCGGGTGCGATATTTCAAGTATGGTTCTGCCATGGCTTCAACCTCCTGCAATAGTAGTTCCGTTTTACCCTAGAAACTATGTGCAAACAATTGGTTGAATATAGTGCCTATATAGTGTATATTAAAAGAGAATTTTCTATAAAGAAATTGGGAGGTATTGCATCATGGACGTCAAAACCTGCGGTTTCCTATCCCACACCCCCACTCGCTTCAAATTCGGCTGGGATGAGGAAGATCCCCTGTGCCTGGGCCTGAAGCAGGTGATCTTACAGCAAATCCAGCCGCTCCGTCAAAAGGGATACAACAGCTTCTACATCATCCCCGATTCTGGCGCTGGGCTTTGGGCGGGAGAAATCCTCAACCTGCTTCGCCATGACGATCCATCCCTGATTCTCCAATGCCTCCTGCCCCATGAGGAGATCGCCAACAAATGGTCGCCAGAACTCCGAGAACGGTATTTTTCGCTGCTGGAGCAGTGTACCCATTTGAGCGCTGTGTCCCGCCCTGACGATCCCGATGCCATGAAAAAGGCGCTATCCCGCATGATCGACTACTCCGATTTTGTCATCGCTGTCTATGATCCCGCTTCCTACAGAGGGGATGCAGTAGATCAGGCCATGGATTATCTGCGTGAAACGGAGAAACCGTATCTCATGATCCACCCGGATACGCTGGAGCTGCAATTTTGCCAGGTGAGCCATTGGCACTGGCACTGTCTTTGATTCTATGAAACTACATCGTTTTGCCGACAATAAGCCCCGACACAGTGTGCCATGTACGACACTGCGCCGGGGTTCCAATTTTCTGCGGCATCATAGCCGTCGCATCTCACGCCATATACTGCTTCAACATAGCGGCATAATGCTCCGAATCAGCGGTCATCCGTCCGCAGTGAGCATAGCCGGGCCAGATTTTCAGCTCCGCCCCCGGATATTTGCTGGGAAGCAGCTTTTTGCACTCCTTCAAATCCGAATCCTTCTCGCCGTAGGCAAATACACAGCGCTGCTGCATCTCCTCCGACAGGCTCGGCGGCTGTACATAGCCGCAGTCGTGAATGATACTGCGGATGCTGGCCTCGTTCATGGCAATAAAGCGCTTTGCCATAGCCGGTCCGGCAGCCTCGCCGTAAATGGTGCTCATCTTTCGCCGGGAAAGCTCCGGGTCCTTCACCGCCTTGCGATGCTTGGAGAGGAAAACGCGGGTTAGCATGAAGCAGAGCAGCGGCGCGCGTTCATAAAAGCTCACGCCCTCGAAAAAGACATGATCGAAGGTCAGATCCTGATACTTCAGAAGCTCAAACAGCACCACACCGCCCAATGAAGCGCCAAAGCCCAGCTGCAAGCGGGTACAGCCCCGCTCTGTCAGATAGTCGTGGATGGCCTTGGCTTCCTCCTTTGCGCTGTGATAAGTCTCACCAGCGGCTTCTCCGTGGGCGGACAAATCGGGGATAAAGCAATGGATATCCGTCCCCCAGAAATTCGTCACGCACTGCTCAATTCCCTCCCCGCAGGAGAGCATGGGGTGGATCAGCAGCGCCGTTTTCGCGGCATTTTCATTTCGTTCCTGCATTTTCATGGCTTATTCCTCCCTTTCCTTGTGACTAAATAAAAACTTCTCCGCATACCGGATGAATTCCTCCGGGTACATGATGACCAGCTCTGCATGGGCCATCTTCGGTATCCCATGAATCCGTATGTGCGGGAAATAGTGTTTCATAAAGCGAATGTTGCCCCGGCGGTCCTTTTTCTCCTCGTCGCCGTACCAGTAGGCAATTTTTGTGCCGCAGTCGGCGGGCGTTTCCGGCAGAACGTAATTGTTGCCGGACCAGAATATATTGCGGATCGTCCGGCTGGAGTAGGTTTTGAGGTAGCGCTCCATGGCGTCGTATTCCTTGACAGGGTCGTGGCCCGGCTGGGTATACCGCTCCGGCGGGAATGCCGCCTCCAGAACCTTCCGGCTGTTCGCTACGATTTTGAAGGACAGCACGTCCACTGCCAGGCGCAGCTTTCGCATCAGATACGGGAACTGATATGGCGTGATGCCGCCATCGATGATCGCTCGATCCACAGGGATCTCGCCCAAGGCCAGCAGGCGGGTCAGGCATGCGCCGCCCAAGGAACAGCCGTAGGCCGCGTCCAGCGAAGTGATACCGTGATCATGCAGCCACTCCGCCACCTCGTCCACCGTGTGCTCCACAGAAATAAAGTCCTCACCGGTCTCCCCATGGCCGTCATAGACGATCTGCATGACGTGATAATCCCGCGCCAGCAGCTCCACCGTCGGGGTAAACACCCATTCCGGCTCCGCTGTGCAGGGCAGGAACAGCAGCGTCCGCTGATTCTCCTGACCGCATTCCAAAACCCTCATACTATCACCTCATGCAACTGGATCACGTCCAATTATAATTAGCCCAAGCTAACCGCAACGCATTTGAAATGCCGCCCTGGGGCAGCTTCTCTCTTGTAACGATTATAGCGCAAAATGGGGCAATCAGCAATGCTTTTCCGTATATTTTGCCCCTGACTTCTTGACAGAGAAATGCTGTATCGCTATAATTACGTTGTAATCAATTACAGCGTAATTATAGTAAATGAGGCAAGTACATGGCATTAAGAGACCATTCCCTAGATGATAAGATCACAGCCGCCGCACGCGCGGAGTTTATGGAAAAGGGCTACTCCGGCGCATCTCTGCGGAAAATCGCGGAGAAAGCGGGCGTTACCGTCGGCGCGATACAGACCCGGTATAAATCCAAGGACGAGCTGTTTACTTCCCTGCTGGAGCCGTTTCTAGGTGAAATCAAAGCGCTGTTTCAAGACACCCGCGCGGATTACGACGCGGGCATCGGTACCGATTTTCAGGCCGGACTAAAAGCCTCCATGGAGCACGAATCCGCAGCCATTCTGCACCTAATTTTTGACCATTACGAGGATGCAATGCTGCTTCTCTGCCGCAGCACAGGAAGTAGTTTGGAGCATTGCTTTGACGGGATCGTTCAAAACAAAATTCGGGAAAGCGTCGCATTTTTCCATAGGGCGGGCTTCCGCAGCATAGACGAAACCCTGCTGGGACTCCTGATCTCCGCGCAGTTTGACAGCTACCGCAGGATCGTCACGGAATGCGCAGACCGCAAAACCGCAGAGGGCTATATGGAGTCGCTGATGACCTACCATTTCGGCGGCTGGACTGCATTTTTCGATTCTGTTAAGCAATCATAGGAGGGTGTGCGCAATGAAATATAACGGATTTTATTTCTGGATGTTCAAGAGCCCCATGAAAAAGCTGCTGGCGGAGAAATACGGCAAGGCTTACGCCGCAGAGATCATGAAAAAGAGCAAGCGGGTCTACCGGGAGCTGGTGGCGCAGGCCGACGACATTGGCGATGACAACCCCATGGCGTACAATGAACTGTTTGCCCTGGCCTTTGTCGCACCCTATGTGGCAAGCGAGAAGAAGATCCCGCCGGAGACGGTGCAGGAGATGATGCGCCGCTCCCTCTATCACATCAAGTGGTACTTTTCCAGAACCGACCTGAATACTGACAAGGGCAAGGCGGAGAACAAAAAGAGCGTCGTCAAGTACGCTAAGTGGTACACGCCGGAGAAGGAGCGGCAGTATCCCACCTCCTTCAAGGTGGATTTCGTGGGGCAGCCCTATGAGGGGGCCTGCTATTAC
>CAVEIY010000046.1:2861-8247 GCA_963615825.1 Flexilinea sp. | reverse complement strand
TTTGTGGGCCAGCCGTATGCGGGCGCATGCTATTACCGCATCACCCGCTGTCCCATCTGTACTTATGCGGAAAAGCTGGGCGTTTCCGAGCTGATGCCGCTGTTCTGCGAGCTAGACGAGGTGATGATTACGCTCCAGCATGGCGTGCTGCATCGGAAGCAGACGCTGGCGGACGGCGGGGCGTATTGCGACTACTTTATTACGGGGGATAAGGAATAACATACGAATATGAAAAGCAGATTTGATTTGTGCAAACATATGTGATATATCTTATAATCCCTTTCACCATCAATAGCCTCAGGTATTGTGCCTGGGGCTATTTTACAGCTCCTGCGTCCCTCCACTGCCTGTCCATAAACTTTTTCCCCCTTTCCGCTTACAATATCTTTGTACTCACAAGGGGGCCATTGTCTAGTCTCAACTGCCAGACGCATTCTGCTGTAGAGCCGGGCTGGATGGGTTGCATTTGCAGTCTAATCCGGTATAATAGTTACACAAATACGATAAGATTCCCGCAAGATACCATACATCAATCCCCGGAGGAACCAGAATGAAAAGCAAAAAGCCAAATCCAAAAGCACTGATAAAAGAAACATTGATTCTAACCATCGCAGTCGCCATCATTGCGGCGGCAGTCTACTTTTTCCTGGCCCCAAGCCACACCTCTGTCAGCAGCATTTCCGGTCTGGGCATCGTGCTGTCAAATTTCGTACCGCTCCCATTGTCGGCCATTACCATGATCCTGAATGTAGTTCTGCTGGTCATCGGATTTCTGACATGCGGGCGGGAATTCGGCGCAAAGACGGTGTACACCAGCATTATGCTGCCCTTGTTTTTGGGCTTATTTGAGGTAATATTCCCGAATTTCGAGTCCATGACCGGCAGTCAGGAGCTGGACGTGCTCTGCTACATTCTGGTGGTCAGCATCGGCCTGAGCATTCTCTTTAACCGGAACGCTTCCTCTGGCGGGCTGGACATTGTGGCAAAGATCATGAACAAGTATCTGCATATGGAGCTGGGACGGGCCATGTCCCTGTCCGGCATGTGCGTGGCCCTTTCGGCGGCTCTGGTCTACGACAAGAAGACGGTAGTCCTGAGTATCCTCGGCACCTATTTCAACGGGATCATTCTGGATCACTTTATCTTTGACCACAACCGGAAGCGCCGGGTCTGCATCATCACCGAAAAGGAGGAGGAGCTGCGGCAGTTCATCATTCAGGAACTGCACAGCGGTGCCACCATCTACGAGGCCATCGGCGCATACAACTTTGAAAAGCACAACGAGATCATCACCATTGTGGACAACAGTGAGTATCAGAAGCTCATCAATTTTATTAACCGGGAGGACCCGAAGGCATTTATCACGATTTACAATGTGTCCAATATGCAGTATCAGCCGAAGATCTGGGAGCGCAAGTAAGGCATAGTTGAATTTTCAGAATGGAGTGGAGTGCAAATGACGGAAAAAGAAAAAGCCCTGTTGGGCATGGAATTTCTGCGCGGCGATCCGGAGCTGAAAGCCCAGCGGGATCGCACTGAGGCGCTGTGCTTTGAGCTGAACAACACCCCGCCCCAGGACGCCGAAAAACGAGCGGAACTATTGCGTCAGCTGCTTCCTAACGCTCAGGAGGGCTACTACATCAAATCCCCGTTTATCTGCGAATATGGCGATTACATCGTCCTGGGCAAGAACTTCTTTGCAAACTTCAACTGCAAGCTCATGGACGGCGGAACCATCACCTTCGGGGACGACGTATTGGTCGGCCCGGACTGCACCTTTGTCACCGTTGAGCATTCTATAGATCCAGAAAAGCGCAAAGCAGGCTATCAAATCTTCAAGCCCATCACCGTTGGAAATAATGTCTGGTTCGGGGCAGGCGTTCTGGTGTGCCCCGGCGTTACCATCGGCGACAACTGCGTCATCGGGGCCGGGAGCGTCGTGGTCAAGGATATCCCCGCAAATAGTGTGGCAGCGGGAAGTCCATGCCGGGGCATTCGTACCGTTTCCGGTGCAGACAAGCAGGGATAACGGCATCAGTAAAATTGGAACTCACGGAGGGAAACAGATGGTTTTATTCTTTTCAGCCACAGGAAACTGCAAATACGTTGCCACCCGGCTTACCCAGTCCAACGAGCAGGAAATGCGCTCCATTGTGGACTGCATTCAGCGGGAGCAATACGAGTTTTCCGATCAGATGATTGGTATTATTGCCCCGACCTATGACTGGGGACTGCCGAGTATCGTGAAGGAATTCCTTGAAAAAGCGTCGTTCCACACGGAGTATCTATATTTTGTCTCGACCTATGGCACCACGCCGGGTGCTTCAGGGTATATAGCGAACAAAGCGATCCACGGGAGAAACATTGATGCCTTCTATTCCGTCCGAATGGTCGATACCTGGACGCCCATTTTTGACCTTTCCACTCCCAAAAAGGTTGCCCGGTACACGAAAAATACAGAGGCAGAGATCGACAGCATCCTCCGCGGCGTTGAGGAACGCCGCACCAACCGCCATATGCCGCACTGCGCTCCGGCGTTTATCACGAAATGGATTGCCGAGCCGATTTATAACAGCTCCGTGCGGCGCACCGCTCATTTCCGACTGGAGGACACCTGCATTGGCTGCGGCCTGTGCGCAAAGAAATGTCCTGTGCAGGCCATTGAAATGCAGGGCAAGAAGCCGGTCTGGGTCAAAGATAAGTGCGTGATGTGTCTCGGCTGTCTGCACCGCTGCCCGCGATTTGCCATCCAGTACGGTAGGCGGACAAAGAATCACGGGCAGTACACAAACCCGAATGTTCAGATATAGATCCCAGTCTGATTCAATTTTTATACCGGGAGGATTCATACCATGACTTATTCCATCATGACCGAAGCAGATATTGACCAAATTGCCACGTTATACATGGACTACTACAACAACCACGAAGACGGCTGCTGGACCCACGAAAAGGCGTATAAGCGAATCCACCAGATGGTCACGATTGAAGATTCCCTCTGCCTGATCCAGCGGGATGACGAACAGAATGTGACCGGAATGGTGATTGGATACTTCAAGGAATACGATGATCTAACGGCCTATTACCTGGAAGAGATCGTCGTATTTGCTGAGTATCAAAACAAAGGCTATGGCACAGCGTTTCTCCGTGAAATCGAAAAGCGTATATTGGCACACGGTGCAGAGCATCTGGAGCTGACCAGCGTGAACGATGAACAGCATCACCATTTCTATACACAGTTTGGCATGTATGCCGCTTCCAATCTGAAGGTTATGGGGAAGCACTATACATGATGACTGCATTCTGTACCATAGAAACCACTCAAAAAAATGGAAGGACGCAAGCCAATGTTGATTACTACCAAATTAAAACAGCGGGCAAAGCAGCTCACCGCAGACATTCCCGCCGTATTCTTAGCCATGAAGGACAAGCAAACGCCGCTGCTTGCCAAAATTCTTGCGGCAATCGCCGTGGCCTATGCGCTGTCGCCCATTGACCTGATTCCGGATTTCATCCCGGTGATTGGCTACCTGGATGATGTGCTTCTGTTGCCGATCCTCATTGTGGCGGCGGTGAAGCTGATTCCGGAGCCGGTGTGGACGGACTGCAAACAGCGGGCAGAAAACCTATGGGAAAGCGGCAAGCCAAAGAAATGGTATTACGCACTGCCAATCCTGCTTTTATGGCTGCTGGTGATTTGGCTGATCGTCAAGGCGGTATGGCTGTAATCGGGTGCATATGCGTTTCATGCAGCAATTTAATTGTCGGAGGAGAAAATGAATACACCAACCATTGAAACCCAGCGGCTGATCCTGCGAAAATTCACGGAAGCGGATATGGATGCGCTGTTCCTGATCCTAAAGGACGAGGCCGCCAACGAATTCCTCCCCTGGTATCCTATGAAAAGCCTGGAGGAGACTCGGCGCTTCTATGAGGAACGCTATGCCGCAGAGTATGCCAAGCCTCAGGGCTATGCCTATGCCATTTGTCTGAAAAAGGATAACCTCCCGATTGGCTATATGAAGGTCGGCATGGAGGAGGCCTACGATTTCGGCTATGGGCTGCGCAATGAGTTCTGGCACAAAGGAATCGCAACCGAGGCAGGACGGGCTGTGGTCGCACAGGTACAGCGGGACGGCCTGCCCTATATCACCGCGACTCATGACAGGAACAATCCCAGAAGCGGCGGCGTTATGAGAAATGTGGGGATGAAATACCAGTATTCCTACGAAGAACAGTGGCAGCCAAAGGATTTTCCGGTGATATTCAGAATGTATCAGCTGAATCTTGACGGCAATGAAAGCCGGGTTTATCAGAAATACTGGGATGCCTCTGCGGTGCATTTTATTGAGCAGGGCGTATCTTGATAAGGACGCCGACAAATCGGAAGTTGCGGAGGAAAAAGAATGAAACATACAAAGAATATTTTATCATGGGTAATAATTGCATTAAATATTGTTGGAGTTGTTTGTTTGATTTATTTTGCCATTCCATATTTTACTCATAATGTTACAATAACAAATCCTGATGCAATGTTGCCAGCGGAAGCATGGGATAGTGCAGGAATGGCATTGACATTTGGACTTATTCCACTTTTGATTGCCAATATTCTCTGCTTTGTAGTTGTAAAAACAAAGCAGAAATTTATGTCTTTTTTGTATTTTATTCCGAGTGTAGTGTGCTTTATTACTGTGTTGAGTTATTGGATAGCAGCATTGGGATAATATCATCAACTTCTAGTTTGCTGAATTAGAACAATCGAAGTTTGCGGAGGAAAACAATCATGAATAACAGCAGAGACTTCAAAAAAGAGTATGATGCATTTTTAGCAAAAGTTCCGTATCAAACAGCAGTGGTTGACAATGTAAAGGTAAGATACCAATATGGCGGCAAGGAGGGCGCACCGGTCATTCTCTTTTTTAACGGATTAGAGATGCAGGAAATGTGGATGCCGTATGCCGAAAGGCTGGGGAATAACTATAGATTCCTGATTTATGAATATCCGTTCCATACCGCCAGCGCAGACGAACAGATCGACTTTGCCGCAAAGCTGCTGAAAGCACTGTCCATTGAAAAAGTGATTTTGATTGGCGCGAGTGACGGCGGTGTCTATGCCCAGATTTTTGCGAAACGGCACCCGGAATCCGTTTTAACCATGATCCTGACGACCACCTTGACGATAGACTCCGATTACGTCAGAGACATTCAAAAAGAGCGTTTTTCCACTCCGATCCTCCTTCTTTTACTAAGACTGGTTCCCGCGAAAACAGAGATGAAGCTGCTCTTAAAAAAGAGCACGGGATTTTTGGAGCCTGAATCGGAAGAGGATCGGGAATATGGCAGAGGGTTTTATGAAGTAGTGGCTTCTGACCTGAACTATAAGCAG
>CAVEIY010000046.1:0-2851 GCA_963615825.1 Flexilinea sp. | reverse complement strand
CTACGAAACAGTGGCTTCCGACTTGAATTATAAGCGGCGGTTTATTCACAGTTTCAAGTGTGTATATATGCTGAAGGACTATCCGATTTTCAAAGAAAGTGATTTTGAGTATCTGCGGGGAAAGATACAGGTTCTGCTTCCGGAAAAAGACATGTTCAAGAAAGAGGATCAGGACCGTCTTGCGGATTTGTTTCGGAAACTGGATGCAGAAATTCTCAGTGTTCCAGGCGGACATGTAGGATTCATCGTTCAAGCAGAGTCCTATATGGATTTGATGGAAAAGTTCTTGGAGAAACATGTGAGCTGACAAAGCAGTTTCATTGTGCTGCTTTCCAGCGCGCCTGCTTTCCAAACAGCGCAATACGCAGTTCCAATCTCAGACTAGGAGGAAATCAAGCCTATGAAGAACATACTTGTGATACTGGGCGGCGGACGGCCCAAGGGAAATACGCGTCAGCTGGTGGATGCCTTCGCGCAGGGAGCCACAGACGCCGGGCACACGGTAGAGATCGTCTCCCTGAATAAGACCCAGGTGAACGGCTGCCTTGGCTGCAACGCCTGTCGATATGGCAAGCCCTGCGTTCAGAAAGACGGCTTCAATGAGCTGATCCCAAAAATCAAAGCGGCGGACTGCATCGTCTTTGCATCACCGCTGCTGTTCTGGACGATTTCCTCCAAGCTCAAGGCATTCATCGAACGGTTTTACTGCATTGCGGAGGAGGACCCGAACCCGCCGCTGGGACGGTATGAGAAATACCCAGTCAAGGGCTCGGCATTGCTGATGACCTCGGCGGACAATTTCTTCTGGACCTTTGAACAGGCAGTATCCTACTATCAGTTTGCCATTGTGAATTATATCGGTTTTCATGATAGAGGAATGTTGCTGGCTGGCGGCTGCGGGGATACCAACGGAAAGCCGCAGATTGATAAAACAAGCCATCTGGCAGAGGCATACGAGTTTGGCAAAAAGATTTATGAGTAAAACAACTCGGAAGTTGCGGAGGATATGCACATGGCAAGACCCATCAAGAAAAAAGCAATGATTCAAACCAAGCGGCTCACATTAAAGCCGTATTCCATGCAGGATGCCGATGCACTGCTGGACCTTCTTACAATGCCGGAAGTTACAGACACCTTTATGGTGCCGGAAATGGAATCACGGCGTTGTCTGGAAGAATTGGTACAAAAGTTGATCTCTTTCAGTCAGATCGAGGATGACAAACATCTGGAATACGGCATTTATTTGAACGGAAAAATCATTGGCTTTGTCAATGACTGTGGAATAGAAGATGATGAGATCGAAATCGGATACGTCGTCCATCCACGCTACCAGGGGCGTGGGTACGCAACAGAAGCGGTGCGTGCGGTGATTACAGAGTTACGTGAAATGGGATTCCGAAAAATTACCGCAGGCTATTTTGCGGAGAACACTGCAAGCCTTCGCGTGATGGAAAAGTGCGGGATGCAGCAAACGGACGAAACCGAGGAAGAATATCGCGGGAGAAAACACATCTGCAAGTATTGCGAACTCTGTTTTTGACAGATTTCAGTTTGCTGAATTAGTACAATCAAAATTTATGGAGGGAAGTGCTTATGCGCAAAGACATTCAGATCAAAGAGGAGCGAATATCCTCAATAGAATATATCGATTTTCTAAAGCGTACGGACTTAGGATCGCAGTATCCGAAGGAACGGTTCGAGGGAAGAATCGCAAAGCTGGTTGATCATGTATCAATCAGTCTTGTTGCAAGAAACAGGGAGCATCAAATTGTTGGTGTCCTATTTGGACTGACCGACTATGCCTATTGGCTTTATGTGACCGATTTAGGGGTAGACAGAGATTATTTGCATCAAGGAATCGGTACAAAATTGATGGAGACAGCACATTCTTTAGCGGGCGGAAAAAATGATATTGCTGTATATCTGGTTGCAAACGAAAATGCTATTCCATTTTACGAGAAATTAGGGATGGAAAAAGCAGATGATGTAATGGAATACAACCACATAGAATGGACAGAGTTTACCGTAAAGTAATACGCACAAATTACATTTGGGAGGACGGAACAATGCTGCTTGATTTTAACGCCATGAAAGAAATCACCGTTCCCGGCATGAACGGCGGCACCGGTACGATGAGTGCAAAAATGTATATGGACGCGCAGGGCAAAATCATCCCCTGTTCCATTCACCCCGGCGGCTCCATTGGGCTTCATCGGCACGAAACCAGTGATGACATCAACTATGTGCTGTCCGGCACCGGCAGGGCCATTTGCGACGGTCAGGAGGAACCCCTGCACGCAGGCACCTGCCATGTTTGCAAAAAGGGCTCTGAACACAGCATCATTAATACCGGCGATGAGGATCTGGTGCTGATTACCGTTGTTGTGGAACGGTAAAAGCCAGCTGAATCAAAGTACATACCCGGCTGCTGTCCTATCTCAGCAGTCGGGTATTTTGCCCTCTGCCCCATCAAAATCCACAAGGAACGCAGAGCGGTTCTGTTTTAGAAATTGGAACAGTCGCTGCACCGCTGGCGAATGCTCCGGCAATGTGGCAATACCAATTTCCACGGTCTGCGGCGGATCAAGAGGCAGAATACGGACATTGCCGGACCATGCCCGACCATTGATGGCGTTATTCATGCTCACGCCCAGTCCGGCCTCCACCATGGAATAGGTTGCAAGAGAGTCCATAGTAGAGAATTTCAGGTTTGGCGTGACCCCGCAGCGTGCAAATACACGGGTATTGTCAATGTCCTTTTCTGGGTACGTTTCGATATACGGTTCCTCACCATATGCCTTGACCGGAAATACCGGCAGCTTTGCCATGGGGTGCCCGGCGGGCAGCCAGG
>CAVEIY010000045.1:7815-13627 GCA_963615825.1 Flexilinea sp. | reverse complement strand
CATTGACGTGCTGAAAGAAAGGGGGATCAAGCTGTGGAAAAAGAAGTAAAGCGCAGCCAGACCATCCGGCTGATTAAGGACAACAATTCCGTGCTGATCCTTGCAGTGCTGCTGGCAGTTTGCTTCCTGTTTGTGGACGGCTATAAAAACGGCTTCTACAACGTCATTGTCTATTCCAGCATCTACGGCGTCATTTGCCTGGGTCTGGGCCTTGTAATGATTACCGGCAACATTGACCTGTCCGTGGGCTTCCAGGCCGGTCTGGCCGGTGTTACCACGGTTCTGAGCTTCAACGCGGTCTATGCGGCCACCGGCGGCAACAGCACCCTGTCTCTGGTGATCTCCATTGTGGTGGCGCTGATTACCGGCGCACTCACCGGATTGCTCAACGGCTTTGTCGTGGCAAAGATCGGCGTTTCCCCGCTGATTGCTACCATCGCAACCAACTATCTGTTCAAGGGTCTGGTATTCAACTTTGCCCAAAGCTCCTTTGCTCCCACCGATGCCGATGCGGTAAAGGTCATTGCCAAGACAAAGCTCTTTGGGCTGCGCTGGCTGACGCCTTCGGTAATCATCTTTGTGGTCATTGTCATTCTGCTTGGCCTTTGGATGTACAAAACCAAGTTCGGCAACCGGCTGCATGTGGTAGGCGACAACCCCGAGGCCGCCTCCTACTCCGGCATCAGCGTATCCCGCACGGTACTGATTACTTACATTCTCTGCGGCGTTCTGGCAGCTGTCTCCGGCTTCCTGATGGTATCCTTCGACGGCTATACCATCTATACCCAGGGCAACTCCCTTTCCACCTTCCCCATCTCCTGCTGCGTCATCGGCGGCATTAAGATGGCAGGCGGCAAGGGCACCGTGGTTCATATGCTGCTGGGCGTCCTCATTATGCGTGCCATCTCCACCATGATGAGCGTCATGTTCCTGAGCACCGATATGATCAACCTCATTACCGGTATCCTGCTGGTGGCCGTACTGATCATCGACCGCTTCACCAGCACCAAGTCCGCAGACGAATAATCTAGTTGGTTTTCCCTGCTGGGGATCATCATAAACTTTGGAGGCAACGCCTCCCCCTTTGAAAGGATGAAATGCTATGAAATTGTTCAAGAAACTCGCAGCAGCTCTGCTGGCACTGACCATGGTTGCTTCCATGGCAGCCTGCGGTTCCTCCAGTGGCTCCTCTGCTGCTGAGGCTGCAAAGTCCGATGCTCCCGCCGCTGCTGCCAGCGAGGCCGGTTCTGCGCCTGCTGCCGCCGCTGGTGATGTGGATGTCAATGCTGCCATGAGCGGCAAGACCATTGGCTACGTTACCATCAACGGTGCAGCTCCCTGGGGCGGCCTGATCGGCACCAAGCTCGACGAATTTGTAAAGGCTGCCGGCGGCACCTGCAAAATTCTCGACGCACAAACCGACACCGCAAAGATCGCTGAGTACTGCCAGCAGATGATCGACGCAAACGTAGATGCGCTGGTAATCTTCGGCGGCGACCCCTCCGCAAACTCCGACATCGCTAAGACCGCTGACGAGGCTGGCATTCCTGTATTCATGGCTGCTCTGGACGTTTCCGAGAACGGCAGACAGTATGTAAAGGCTTGCGTTGGCCCCGACCAGAAGGCAATGTGCGAGGAAATCGGCAAGTACATCATCGAGCAGAACGGCGCTGACGCTGGCTGCAAGGTGGTTCAGATCTCCGGCGTTCCCTTCCTGGACGACTACATCCAGCGTGAGGCAGGCTTCGCAGAGGCAATGAAGGGTGCAAACTACGACATTCTGGAGGCAGACTATGCTTACTCCAGCCGTTCCGATGCTAAGACCTTCATGGAGAACCACATCCAGGCTGAGGGCGACTCCATCGACATCGTAATGGGCTATGACGATGACCTGACCATGGGCGCTGTTGCCGCCATCGACGAGGCTGGCCTCACCGGTAAGATCAAGGTCTATTCCATCACCGGTCAGAACGACGCCATCCAGGCTGTTGCAGACGGCAAGATGGAGCTTACCGTTATGAACCGCGCCGACGCCATCTCCCAGGAGCTTGTCAACGCCATGGCTGAGGTATTCACCAACGGCACCACCGAATACTATCATTACACCGACCTGACCTACATCACCAAGGACAATGTAAACGATTATATCGGTAAGGGCGAATTCTAATTGCATTTCTCCCCACGGGCACCTCGTTTTGAGGTGCCCGTTTTTTTAGATTGCAACACATTTTTGACCTTTTCGTTCTTTTTCTTTCCGTCTTTAACGAAGTGCTTGACAATTGCAATAATTGGGCATAGAATAACAGTTAGCTAGCGAACGGGCTGCGAGTCCCGCCGGTTCGCCATATCGAAACGAAAGAAAAGAGGAACAACTATGAAAACGAAACTTTGGAAGCGTCTTGCAGCTGCCACCCTGGCTGTTATGATGCTCGCTTCCCTGACCGCCTGCGGCGACAGCAGCACCAGTCAGGCAGCCGCTTCTTCCGCTGCTGCAACCGAGGCCCCCAAGACCGAAGAAACCACCGCTCCCGCTTCCGCCCCTGAACAGGAGCAGGCGTCTGTGGCAGAGGCTCCCGATTCCACCGCAGAGGCACCTGCCGCTGCCGAGGATCTGAAAACCAAGTGGGCTTCTCTCAGCGGCAAGACGCTGCGCGTTGGTACCACCGGCGTACAGAAGGGCTGGAGCCAGGATGACGGCAACGGCGGTCTGGAGGGTATGGACATCGATGTGATGAACTATATCTGCGACTACTACGGCATGAGCATCGAATGGACCACCAGTGATTCCTCCGGCCTGTGGGGCATGCTCCAGAACGATCAGCTGGACACCATCGCAGCACTTACCACCGTCAATGAGGATCGTCTGGACCTCTACTGGTTCACCAACACCTATGCTTGGGAGTCCTACTGCATCGTTTCCCGGAACGAGGACGGCATTCCCGAGGATGGCGACCTGGACTTCTGGGACGGCAAGACCATCGCTACTCCCGCTACCGGCAACCCCGCGCTGATCCTGGAGGACATCATTGCTCAGGAGGCTGAAAAAGGCATCACCATCAACTCCCTGCTGCTGGACTCCTCTCCCCTGCTGGTTCCCGCTGTGGCGCAGAAGCAGGCTGACGGCGCCCTGATGTGCACCTCCACCTGTGCCTACATTCTGGCTGAGTCCGGCTATACCGACACCATGCACATTCAGAACATCAAGTGGAAGAATATGCCCATTGTCTACGGCTGGCCCCGGAAGGACGAGAATAAGGATTACATCGAAGCCTTCAACGACCTGATTGCGCAGATGCATGAGGACGGCACCCTGTCCCAGCTGTCTGAGAAGTGGTTCGGCATGGACGTGACCGAGGTTCCCGAGGGCGAGGTCAACTACGTTACCACCACCGGTGATAACGCTTGGCAGAGCTACGAGGCTGAATAATCCATTTTGTGATGCTAAGAAGGCGTTTGCCGCACCATCGGCAGACGCCTTTTTCACCACCGCGAAAACATTCCGCCCACTTCGGGCGAAGGGAGATGCACTACTTTGTATCATTTTGCGCCCAGCTACTTTTTTGACGCATTTGCCCCCATTCTCTCCTGCCTGAAAACCACCATGCTGGTGACGTTTGCCTCCTTTGCGGCAGCATTCGTTCTGGCAATTGTACTTTCCGTCATCGGCATGTGCAAAAATCGCGTGGTTCAGGTGATTATGAAGATCTGGCTGAGCCTGTTCCGGGGCACTCCGCTGCTGTGTCAGCTGTTTCTGTTCTGCTACGGTATCTTTCCCTATACCCCCGGCATTCAAAATCTCAGTCTTACCACCCAAGCAATTCTCTGTCTGGCCCTGAGCTATTCCGCCTTTATGGCCGAGACAATCCGCGGCGCCATTCTGTCCGTAGACAAGGGGCAGATGGAGGCCTGCATCACCTGCGGCATGACCACCCTTCAGGGCTATGCCCATGTGGTGCTGCCCCAGGCATTCCGGCTTGCCATTCCGTCCCTGATGAATAACTTCATCGAGTGCTTCAAGGGTTCTGCCCTGTGCTCCATGGTAGGCGTCGTAGATATGATGCTCCGGGCAAAAATGCTTGCCAACAAGTCCTTCCGTTTTATCGAGGTATACCTCTGCGTGCTGCTGCTCTATTGGGTCATCAACATGATTTTTGTGGCCATCCAAAAGGTGATCGAGCAGAAGGCCAACGCCAAGTATTAAGGAGGGACCGTCATGATTCGCTATGAAAATGTACATAAGGTATTTGGCACCGTAGATGTGCTCAAGGGCATCAGCTTTGAGATTCCAACCGGTAAGGTTGTGTGCATTCTGGGTCCCTCCGGCTCCGGAAAAACCACCCTGCTCCGCTGCACCAACTACCTGGAAACCCCAACCCAGGGCATCATTACGGTGGGAGACAAAACCATCGACGCACTCCATCACAACAAAAAGGACATTCAGGAAATCCGTAAGCATTCCACCATGGTATTCCAGAACTACAACCTGTTCCGGAACAAAACCGCACTGGAAAATGTCATGGCAGGCTTGACCATCGTACAGAAGAAGGATAAGCAGGAAGCCCGGGAGATTGCCGAGCACTATCTGGGTGTCGTCGGTATGAGCGGACGGATGAACTACTATCCCTCCCAGCTCTCCGGCGGACAGCAGCAGCGGGTTGGCATTGCCCGTGCGCTGGCCCTCCAGCCCCACGCGATTCTGTTTGACGAGCCAACCGCAGCCTTGGATCCGGAGCTGGTAGGCGAGGTGCTCTCTACCATGAAAACCGTTGCACAGACGGGTATCACCATGGCCGTTGTGACCCACGAAATGGGCTTCGCCAGAGAGGTGGCAGACCGGGTTGTGTTTATGGACGGCGGCGTTGTGGTGGAAGAGGGCAATCCCCAGGAGGTCTTTGACCATCCGCAGAATCCGAGAACCAAGCAGTTCCTTCGTGCTGTGAATCAAAAAGAATAAACATTCGGCACCCTCGCAGTCTGCGGGGGTGCTTTTCTATCGGAGGCACGCCTAAGTGCTGCCCTGTATTGCAGTTGAATTTTCCCCTCTTCCGTGTTAAACTATCTATATTCTGCGGACTTTTCCCTAAAAGTGAGGAATCTTTGATTGAAACATCGACTTCGTTTATCCGATAAAAAGGGCGTTTTACTAAAAAACACTCTAATGCTCTATATTTTGCAGTTTTCCAACTATTTTCTCAGCCTGATCGTGGTTCCCTATGAGACGCGGGTACTGAGTCCAGCCAACTACGGGAAGCTTGGCGTTGCAGCTGCGATTATGGTTTATTTTCAGCTGGTCATTGATTTCGGCTTTCTCCTTTCCGCAACGGAGGAGGTTTCCCGTCGCCGGGATGACCGCAACACCGTCTCTCAGATTTTTTCTGCCGTTACCATCAGCAAGCTGTTTCTGGCTGCCGGTTCCGGCGTTGTTCTATGGATTCTCTGCCAGACCATCTCGGCCTGGACTCCGGATACCGGCTTCTATTTTCTCTACTTTGCCGCCACGGTGCTCTCGTCCCTGATGCCGGACTATCTCTACCGCGGGCTGGAAAAGATGACCGCAATCACCGTTCGGAGCGTGCTCATTAAGGCGTTTTTCACCATTGCAATCTTCTTCTGCCTGAAAACCCCCAACGACTATTATGTAGTGCCCATTCTGAACATCATCGGCAATGGTGCGGCACTGCTGGGCGTCTACCTGCACCTCTACCGTCGGCTGGGACTGCGGTTTGCACGGGTCAGCGCCAGGGATGTTTGGTCACGGTTCCGCAGCAGCATTACGTTCTTCTACTCCCGTATTGCTTCCACTGCCTACACT
>CAVEIY010000045.1:0-7805 GCA_963615825.1 Flexilinea sp. | reverse complement strand
GGCGGTGCCGCTGTGGGCTTCTACACCTCTGCGGACAAGCTGATTACCACCGCAAAAAATGGCCTAAGCCCCATTTCCGACAGTCTCTACCCCTATATGACAGCCAACAAGGACTTTAAACTGGTCAAAAAGGTGCTCTCCATTATGATGCCGCTGATTCTCCTGGGCAGCACCGTGGTGTTTATCTTTGCAGAGCCGCTGTGTACCTGGTTCTTCGGCCCGGATTATGCCGAAACCGGCAAGGTTCTCCGCGCTATGCTGCCGGTAGTAGTGGTAATTCTCCCCAGCTATATTCTTGGGTTCCCCACCCTCACCGCCATGGGACTGACCAAATATGCCAACTATTCCGTGGTATTCGGCTCGGCCCTTCATATCATCAACCTGATTGTGCTGTATTTCTCCGGTCATCTCAACATGGTAACGCTGGGAATTCTGGTGTCCGTTGCAGAGACGGCCATTCTGCTGTTCCGGGTTGCCGTGATTCTCATTCATCGCAAAAAGCTCCGTGCATAAGGAGGATATGCTATGCTGTTTAGCCTGATTGTCCCGGTCTATAACGTTGCCGACTATCTTCCAAGCTGTATGGAATCCCTACAGCATCAGGATTTTACCGACTACGAAATCATTCTGGTTGACGATGGCTCCACCGACGGAAAAAGCGGCGCACTTTGCGATGAATATGCTGCCAGTTTTCCCAATGTCCGCGTGATCCACCAGGAAAATGGCGGGCTGGGCGCTGCACGGAACACCGGCCTGGAACATGCCTCCGGCGAATATGTGTTCTTCATCGACAGCGACGACTATATTGCCGACAACACCCTGTCGATCCTTTCCAGAGCCATTCAACAGTATGCTGCGGATATGCTTGTCTTTACGTTTCAATATGTCCACGGACAAGCATATACTCCTGCGGAGCCAAACAGCGTTCCCACGCACGCCCCCCTGCGTCTTTCCTCCAATCCAGGACTGCTGCTGGAGCCGCCCAGCGCCTGGGCCAGAGTATGCCGCCGCAGTCTGTTTTTAGATCACGGGATTCGCTTCCCTGGCCGCGTCTGGTATGAGGATTTGCGCACTACGCCCAAGTGTCTGTATTACGCAAAGGACGTCGTATATCTGCCAAATGCGCTTTATTTCTACGTCCAGCGTGAAGGCTCCATTATGCACAGCGCATCCACGCGCCGGAATCTTGAGATTCTGGATGCTCTGGAGGATCTGCATCAGTTCTTTTCCGACAAACCGGTTTCATCGGCTTTTTCCGATGCGCTGTGCTATCTCGATGTCAACAACTGCCTGATGGCGGCACAGCGGGTGCTGATGGCAGATCCCGGCGCCGACTACCTGCCGCAGTTTCTTAACTATGTCCGGCGCACCAATCCGGACTACCGCCAGAACCCGCTGCTTCCCCAGCTTGGAAAGAAAAAGCTGCTTGTGCTGCGGCTTTTGGAGCAGCGCCGCTTCCGGCTTTTGCATACAATGTTTACCCTGCTCCACCGCATACGCTGACCACTGATAAGGGAGATTACTATGAGTACTGAATCGTTTGCATACAGACTCCTAAGATGCCTGACCTGGTATGTCTGCAAGCTCTGTCCGATTGATCGAAAGAAAATCGTATTCTGCTCCTATTCCGGGCGCGGCTATTCCGATAATCTCAAGTATATTGCAGAAGAGCTGCGGCCCAGCGGCGCCTATCAGCTGGTGTGGATGGTCAAAGACGATGCCGAAGCAAAAACACTGCCACCGGAGATCCAACCCTGCAAGATCATGTCGCTGGATTGGGTCTATCAATTGTCCACAGCCGCAGTATGGGTGGACAACTGCCGAAAAATCTTTAAGTTTAAAAAGAAAAACCAGCTCTATATTCAGACCTATCATGGCGGCGGGGCCGGAAAGAAATGTGAGCGGGACGCAGCGGACAAGCTGACACAGGATTATGTAAATCTATCCATCAAGGATGCTGCGCATACGGACCTGATGATCTCCAGTGACCGATTTATGACCGAGCTTTACCACAAATCCTTTTGGTACAATGGACCCGTGCTTGAGTTTGGTTATCCGCGCTATGACATTTTGCTGCAAAAAGATCAGAGCGCAATCAAGCAAAAGGTGGATGATTTCTTCGGTGTAGACCATCGCTTCCACTATGTGCTCTATGCGCCAACCTTTCGAAACGATGAGAGCTTCCGGGCCTATTCCCTGGATTTTCAGCGGGTCCTGACCGCATGCGAAGCCCGCTTTGGCCATTCCTACCGGATGCTTGTCCATTTGCATCCCAACATAGCAACCCGGTTCTCTGAGATTCAATACAGCGATGAAATTTTGAATGCAACCGTATACCCGGATATGCAGGAGCTGATGGCATCCTCTGATATTCTGATCGGAGACTATTCCTCCGTAAACCTGGAGTTTTCGCTGATGAAGCGGCCTGTATTTCGATTTGCCACCGATGTTGCCGATTATAAAAATGACCGGGACATGTACTACGATATGGCTTCCTATCCATTTCCTCTTGCAGAAAACAACGACGCGCTCATTGAGAATATCAAGAATTTTCAGGAGGCAGACTATCAGGAGGCACTGGAACAATTCCATGCAAAGGTCGGTGTGGTTCTCAATCCCGAATCTGCAAAGCAGTGTGCCAAATTGATTCAGGATTTCTTCAAGCTTGGCTGCAGCAAACAACAACTACTGGAACAATATCACGATCAATTCAAATAAGGAGGATCCGAAATGTCAACAATTGCGTTGCTTACCGCGGGTGGAATCGGCAGCAGAACCCATCAGGATATCCCAAAGCAGTTCCTTTCCGTAAACAATAAGCCCATCATCGTATACACGCTGGAAGCATTTCAAAAGCATCCGAATATTGATGAAATCTGCGTATCCATTCTTGCCGGATGGGACCAGATTCTCTGGGCCTACGCCAAGCAGTTTAACATCACCAAGCTGAAATATGTGGTCACCGGAGGCGCTACCGGACAGGAATCCATCTTCAACGGTCTAAAGGCAATTCGTGCGGATCATCAGGATGACGATATTGTGGTAGTACACGATGGCAACCGACCGATGGTCAGCCAGGATGTGATTACCGATAATCTGGTGAAGCAGAGACAATACGGATCCGCCGTCGCTTCCATCCCCTGCACTGAGGTGGTCTTTGTATCCGAAAACAAGCAGGATTCAGACAAATCCATTCCGCGTGAGAATTTGCAGCGGACGCAAACCCCCCATTCCTATCCACTGGGGGTATTATGGAATGCGCATTTGAAGGCCCAGGAGCTTGGCATTTCCAATACGGCAGCCTCCTGCTCGCTGATGGAGGCCCTGGGGGAAAAGACGTATTTCTCTAAAGGCTCCGAAAAGAACCTGAAAATCACAACCGTTGAGGATATCGAAATTTTCAAGGCTCTGCTCAATACTCAGAATGATGTGTGGCTGAAATGAATCTGTTGGACAGTTCCCTATACCGTACCGATTTAGAGCGTGCCATTGGTGGCCTTCCCCTGGCGCAGCTGAATGGAAAGCGCATCCTCATTACCGGTGGCTTTGGCTTGATCGGTTCTTCGATTGTTGACCTGCTGGTCCTTGCAAATGAGCAGCTGGGCTTGGGGCTAACAATTTATGTTGCAGCAAGAAACCGTGCAAAATATGATGAAGCATACCGGAACTATCATTTTGTAGAATTCGTCCAATATGACGCAACCCAGGCGCTTTCGTTCCATTTTCCTGTGGACTATATCATCCATGGAGCAAGTCCGGCCAGTCCCGAGCAATATACTGCCAATCCAGTGGAAACCATGCTTTCTAACATCAATGGAATTTACAATCTTCTCCTGTATGCGCAGAAGGAGCAGGTCGCCAGAGTTCTCTATATTTCCTCCAGTGAGGTATATGGAAAGAAAGCAACCGATCAGCCCTTTGCGGAGGGCGTCTATGGATCCATTGATATCGACGCCATTCGCTCCTCCTATCCGGTTTCCAAGCAAGCAGCCGAGCTTCTCTGCAAATCCTTTTCTTCCGAATATGACGTAGACACGGTGATTGTCCGTCCCGGCCATGTTTTTGGTCCCACCGCTTCCCCTGCAGATCAGCGGGTTTCCTCCGACTTTGCATATAAAGCCGCAAAGAACCTCCCGCTTGTGCTAAAGAGCAGCGGAATGCAGGAACGCTCCTACTGTTATACGGTGGATGCCGCAGCAGCCATTTTATTTGTGCTTTTGCATGGGAAATGCGCCGAAGCGTATAACATTGGAACAGATGAGGTTTGTTCCATCCGAAACATGGCGGAAATCTATTCGCAGACCGGAAACGTTCCTCTGGAATACAAAGCGCCGACCAAGGAAGAGCTGCTGGCATTTAATCCAATGAATCATTCGTCGTTAAACTGTGAAAAGCTGAAAAGGCTTGGATTTCGCAGTTCATTTTCCGTAAAAGAGGGACTGGAGCATACCGTCACCATTTTGCGTGAGCTGCTGGCTTGACCGCAGTGGAGCGCGCCCGCTCGCTCCCCCGCTGTATCCACTTGCTGATTTTACATGGAAATCTGTTTTGTTTTCTCGAAATACATTCTGTATTTCGAGAAAATTTTCCTTTTTCCAAATGGAAATTTTTTGGCGAATTGTTGTGTCAAAATTATCAGATTGCCCTAGACAAGGGGCTAAGATTATACTATAATTTGAACGGATTGGTTCCATGTGTACGTTTGTCTCTGATAGAGGAGTTGAAGATATGACCCGCAAAAAATATGTTCCCGCCCTGGCAGCAGGCGTGGTTTTTTTTCTGCTTATTATCATCATCGCAGTCCGATTGGGCAAAGGCACGACCTCTGAAACACCCGAGGACGCTGCTGCCATTGCTCAGGGCGTTGCCTACCTGCAAAGTCTGGAGTCCCAAGACCCGGACACCGTTGACAATGTGCTGAAACAGCAGCGACTCCAGCGCCTTCAGGAAATGCGGGACGAGCGGCTTCGTCAGCTGGAATCCGGCGAAATTTCCGTCTGGAGTCTGTTTGATGACTATGTGCTGTTGGGCGATTCTCGCGCTGTGGGTTTCTCTTTCTATGGCTTTTTGCCGGAAGAACGGGTAATTGCAGAATCCGGTGCAACCATCTTCCATTTGGAGGAACATATTCCCGATATCGTGGCACTGAACCCCTCCAATATCTTTCTCTGCTATGGTCTGAACGATCTGCTGCTGGGCACCTGGACAACCCCTGAGGCCTACGTGGCCCAGTATACGGATATCATTGCGCAGATTCATGCGCAGCTGCCGGAGGCCAACATTTTTATCAGCTCCATTCTTCCGGCGCCCGGTTCCTCTGCACAATCTATGATTCCGGAATATAATCAGGCGCTGGACGGCATGTGTACCTCCATCGCCCACTGCTACTATGTTGACAATTCCTCCACCGCAGAAGAATACTCCAGCCTGTGGGAAAATGACGGCATTCACGTAATCCAGGATTTTTATCCCCACTGGGCCGCCAATCTGATTACAGAGGTATACAGCGCCAGCCTGGACGAGGATGGCACCACCGTTTCCGCTTCCAACACCGGGGCAGACGCCACCTCATCCAACGATCCATCCGCCGACACCGATCCGGCATCCTGAAACGGGGGGACTAGATTGAAATCCAAAAAAATCATTCTATTGGAGGTACTCAAGTGGCTGCTTGTGGTGGCGCTTTGTGTGTTTCTGTATTTCATGCTGTCCGCCAATCGGGAAAGCAATGCCGCATTTTCTGATGTAAAAGAGGCGGTCCTCGCTGCCGCCGATCTTAGTCCCATGGCCGAGGGCGACAACCAGACCATCAAGCGGCTGTATGGACTCAGTGCCAGCGATTATGAAAACGTACTGCTCTACTACCCCACCACCAATATGGGCGCAGAGGAGCTGCTGCTGATTCAGCTGAAGGATATTTCCCAGCAGCAAGCCGTAAAATCCGCCATTGAAAGCCGTTTGGACACGCAGAAAAAGAGCTTCGACGGCTACGGAGTAGACCAATATGCCATGCTGGAAAAGGCCGTGGTCGAGGTACAGGGCAACTACATTCTTCTGGTGGTTGCCGCCGATCCGGCGCCGGTTCGTAAGGCCTTTCTGGGCGCGCTGTAAGGGGGATTCGGTATGACATTTAATACGATTATCTTTCTGTTTACGTTTCTCCCCATCTCTCTGATTCTCTATTATGTGGTGCCCAAGCGCTTCCGCAACATTCCCATGGTACTGCTGAGCCTTGTGTTCTATGCATGGGGAAATCCAACCTATCTGATTTTGATGGCATTTTCCGTGGTGTTTAACTACATAACGGGACTAGAGCTGGACGCCTATCAGCAGCAGGAGCGTACCACCGGCGCAAAGGTCACGATGATTGTCGCCGTGGTGATCAATCTTCTGGTGCTGGGCTTCTTTAAATACTACGGCTTCCTGATTTCCACCCTCAATTCCATTACCGGTCTTGCCCTTCGCGCGCCGGAGCTTCCGCTTCCGCTGGGTATTTCGTTCTTTACGTTCTCGGTGCTGAGCTATGTATTCGACGTTTACCGCGGACGGGCATCGGTTCAGAAGAATTTTCTGAATTTCGCGCTGTATGTCACGTTCTTCCCCAAGGTAACCTCCGGCCCCATCGTCCAGTATCAGGATATGGAGGCGCAGCTCCAGACCCGCGAGATGGTACCGGCCAAATTTGGAGCAAGCATCAGTCTGTTTTTAGTGGGCCTGGGGAAAAAAGTTCTGATTGCCGATAATCTGGGCGCGACGTTTTCCGCCATCTCCGGACTTTCCACCATGTCTGCCGGTACCGCCTGGCTGGGTATGGTGCTCTACAGCCTCCAGCTGTATTTTGATTTCTCCGGCTATTCTGACATGGCCATTGGTCTTGCCAAATGCTTTGGCTTTGATTTTGCCAAAAACTTCGACTATCCCTACCTGTCCACCAGCATTTCGGAATTCTGGCGGCGCTGGCATATTTCTCTGGGTGCCTGGTTCCGGGATTATGTCTACATCCCCCTGGGCGGCAATCGCTGCTCCAAACAGCGTCAGCTTTTGAACCTGGCTGTGGTCTGGCTGCTGACCGGACTGTGGCACGGTTCTGCTTGGAATTTTGTACTCTGGGGCGTTTATCACGGAGTTTTTGTGATTCTGGAGAAATTTGTCCTCAAGGATTTTCTCCCCAAGGTGCCCAAGGCAATTCGTACCTTTGTTACGGTGCTGCTGGTCTTTTTCGGCTGGGTTCTGTTCTTCTCCCCGTCTCTCTCAGGCGCAGTCCACTACTACGGCCAGATGTTCGGAGCAGGTCATATGGGCCTGTTCGACGGCACATTCCGCTATTACTTCTTCGGCAGCCTGCGCCTGTTGATCGTTGCCTTCCTCGGCTGCGGTCCTCTGGTGCATCGGCTTCATCAGCGTTTTTGCTACTTCAAGGGCGGCAAACTCACCTATGTTTCCATCGTCCTGTTTGTGCTATTGCTGATTCTCTGCGTTGCCTACATGATGAGCGCAACCTATTCGTCCTTCCTATATGTCCAGTTCTAACGAAAGGAGGAGCCATATGGATACAAAAGCCACCGCGGAGCATACCGCTCCAGACCAAGCACCCCTGACCCCAGACGCTGCCATCCACCCGGAAGCAGCCCCAGACTCCTCCCCGCACCCGGAAGCAGCTCAGCCAGAGGCAAAAGCCGAGGAGCCGATTCCCGCTGAAATGCCCTCTCCCCGAAAGCAGCGGCTTCGGAAGGCACAGCAGCGCCGCCGATTTCATAATGTGATCCTCGCCGGTGTTTTTCTGCTGATTTTGCTGGTTTTCTTTC
>CAVEIY010000044.1:0-13677 GCA_963615825.1 Flexilinea sp. | reverse complement strand
TCTTGGTGCTGCCGCAGATGCAGGTGCCCGCTCTGCCGTGGATGATGCAGTTTTCCGTAATCATCAGCGGCAGTCTGCCATAGGCAATGAGTTCAGTGGGCACCGGCTTGGACAGATCCCGCAGCTGAGGCAGCGTCAGCTCAAAGGACGCTGTCAGGGCGCTAAGTCCCATGGCCGCATACCAATTGGCGCTGCCGGAGTTGAATACGTTAAGTCCAAAATCTCCTCGAACCTGGAAACCGGCACGCTGCACCGGGTCAATCATGCCAATATTGCCTACCAGCACCTCGGTCACTCCCAAAAGTCTTGCCTGAGAGAGTCGGGAAAGTACCGTAGACCATTCGCTGTCCCAAATCACCCGGGGCAGCACCGCGCAGACCCGGAATGCCCCGCAAACCGCCTGAGCCATGGGGTCCGAGGGATGCAGCAGATGCAGCGGCACATACAGGATCGACGGGCGCATGGCAATCAGCCCCCGGGTTACCTGGTCAAAGGACTGAATCTGCACCGTATAGACCGGAGATGCATGATTTCCCCGATACACCTGAGGCTGCACAAAGCCGCCCTCCTGCCGAGGTAAAATCTGCCCGCGAACTGCCGACAGCATGGAAAGGGCATCCCGCCGAAGTCCATTGATGGCCGACGCTGCCAGGGTCAGTCCCGGTGTCAGCTCCACCTGAACATTTTCTACATAATAGGGAGTACCGCCGGTTTTGCACAGCCGCTGGTTCAGTGCTTCTGCCGTCAGGGGCACATTCCGCGCCGCCTCCGGCACCGGTCCCTGAACCGACAGGGTATGCCCCGCCTGATCCCAGACATACAGCGTTGAAGCCATACCGGGATACAGCTGGATTCGGAACCACACCGGCACCCGCTGATTCTCGGCATTTTCATAGGTTGCCCGCGCCCGCGCCATCAGGCTCCGATCCGGTGCTTCCTCCTGCCGGGTGCCGAACATATGGGTCCCCTTTTGTCCGGCAAAATAGCCGTCGGTAAAGCCCTGACGGGAAAAGACCTTTTCCAGCTCCCGAAGAGATTGCGGCGTAACCGGTCTGCCCAGCACCGCATCCTTATAAATCCGGGTGGCAATGGCAACATACTCCGCCCGCTTCATGCGTCCCTCGATTTTCACGCAGGCCACGCCCATTTCCTCCAGCTGGCGGATATAGCCCACCAGGCAGTTGTCCTTGAGGCTCAGGGGATAGCGGTTTTCCTCCCGGTCATAGCCATAGTTCAGCCGACAGGGCTGGGCACACTGGCCCCGGTTTCCGCTGCGCCGCCCGATCATGGCCGAGAGATAGCACTGACCGGAGTAGCACATACACAGCGCACCGTGGACAAACACCTCCACCTCAATGGGGCTTTTTTTGCAGATATAGGCGATCTGATCGTGGCTCAGCTCCCGGGCCAACACCACCCGGCTGATACCCATCTCTGCCGCGCGGAGTACGCCGTCGAGATTATGGACCGCCATCTGGGTGCTGGCATGAATCGGGACCTCCGGCGCCAGGGTTCGCACCAGCTGACATACCCCCAGATCCTGCACCAGAATCGCGTCCACTCCGGCTCGGGACGCCTCCAATATCTCCTTGGCTGCATCCTTCAGTTCCCGGTCCAGCACCAGGGTGTTGAGCGTCAGGTATACCTTCACCCCGCGGACATGGCAATAGCTCACCCACTGGTGCAGCTGCTCCGGGGTGAAGTTTTTGGCATTCATGCGGGCATTAAAGCTGCCGCAGCCCAAATATACGGCATCCGCGCCGTTTTGTACCGCAGCCACCAGCGCATCACTGGAGCCGGCAGGGGATAATACTTCTAACATATGATATTCCTCACTGAACACGCCCCAAACTGCTCTCAGGGCGCAGTATTTCTATTGTGAATTTGTATTATAACACACTTTTAAAGTCTGTGAAACCCCTTAAGCCCGGGAAATAGCGGAATTTCAGATTTGTCCCCGCTTCCGGTCCTATTCTGCCCAACCGGTATGTTGGATTTGTTTCCGAATGGTTAATTTTCCGCGGAGATACGCTGAAGTCCCTTTTCATTCGTAAAATCCATGCTATAATGACGTAAAGTTGTGGCTCCCCACAGCTTCCCCGGCAATTTGCCGGGAGATTGGATGTGTTATTATGACAAAGAAGAAACTTGCGCTGCTGCTTTCGGGGCTGATGCTGCTGAGCGCCTGCAGTTCTCCGGGCGAAACGACCGGTTCTGTCTCAGCCGCTGCCCCCGTTTCCGGCTCCGTCAGCGCAGAAGCGGAGCAGGAATCCGCTGCCACCATTACAGCGACCACCGTTGCCACCATTACCCTGAGTGGCGACAGCATCACCGTCAGCGGAAGCGGCGCAACGGTAAACGGCACCACCGTTACCATCACCCAGCCCGGCAATTATGACGTCAGCGGCGAGCTTTCCGATGGGCAAATCATTGTGGACGCAGGCAAGGAGGACAATGTTTCTCTGACCCTCTCCGGCGCTTCCATCTCCTGCTCCACTGGCGCGCCGATTTACGTAAAAAAGGCGTCCGCCGCAGAGCTTATGCTGGCAGACAGCACAGAGAACTACATCTCTGACGGTGAAACCTATGAGCTAGATGAGGGTGAGGACGAGCCGGACGCCGCGATTTTCTCCAAAGCCGACCTATACTTTACCGGCTCCGGCAAGCTGACGGTTGAGGGCAACTATAACATGGCAATCCACAGCAAGGATACCGTGTACTTCTATGATGACGGCACCTATGACATTCTCTCTGCCGGAGACGGTGTCAAGGGCAAGGACCGGGTTTCCATTATGGATGATGTGAATCTCACCATCACCGCAGGCGAGGACGGCATTCAGTCCACCAACAAAAAGGACGCCAGCCTGGGGGATGTTTCCATCAGCGGCGGCACCGTTTCCATCACCGCCGGAAAGCACGGCATCAACGCAGAAACTGCACTGTATGTTTCGAGCGGCAGTCTGACCGTTGACGCTCAGGATGACGGACTCCACGCCGGTACCGACATTTACTTTGGCAGCCCCTCCTTTGACGCACCCACCGTTACCATCACCGCCCAGTGCGACGGCGTACAGGCAGGGAATGATCTGAACGTATCGGAAGGCGTCACCCTGGATATCACCACCGGCGGCGGTGCAGCCAATGCCCCGGAGCATGTGGAGGACTTCGGCTTCCCGGGCTGGTTTGATACCCAGGAGGATTCCTCTGAGGAAACCAGCTCCAGCGCCAAGGGACTCAAGTGCGATGGCAACATGTATATCGAAGGCAGCACTGCCGGCAACACCATCACCCTGGACTGCATGGACGACGGACTCCACTGCGGCGGTGCTCTGGAGATTCGCTATGGCTCCAATCTGACCATTGCCTCCGGCGACGACGGCATTCACTCCGACGATACTCTTGTCATTTACAGCGGTGCCACCATCAACATCACACAGAGCTATGAGGGTCTGGAGGCCGTGTTCATCACCATCAACGGCGGCGATATCTCTCTGGTGGCTTCCGACGACGGACTCAATGCGGCAGGCGGCAGCTCCGCGGATACCGATTTTGACTTTATGGGACCGCCGGGAGGAGAGGGAACCTCTGAGACGCTGGAAGAAGCCAGCTATTACATTCTGATTACCGGCGGAACCCTGACTGTGGATGCAGGCGGCGACGGTCTGGACTCCAACGGTGCGTTCTTTATGGAGGGCGGCACGGTGATCGTATCCGGTCCTGAGGACTCCATGAACGGTGCTCTCGACTACACCACCACCGGCCAGATTACCGGCGGCACCCTGATTGCCTGCGGTGCATCCGGCATGGCGCAGAACTTTGACAGTTCTTCTACCCAGTGCAGCCTGCTCTACAATCTGGACGAAACCGTTGCGGGCGGCACCACCGTTACCCTTGCCGATGCAAACGGCAAGAAGCTGTTTGAGGCAGAAATGGCAAAGAGCTTTAACAGCGTTGTGATTTCCACTCCGGATATGCAGGTGGGTGAAATCTACACTCTTACCTGCGGCGACACCTCGGTGGAGGCAGAGCTGACCGACACCATTACCGCCCTCGGTTCCGGCGGATTTGGCGGTCCCGGCGGCTTCGGCGGACCTGGCGGTGGACCCGGCGGCGGTCCCGGCGGTCCTCCTCCCGGATTCTAATTCAACAATTCTCTGTACCTGCTGTCCTGGCCCGGGCGGCAGGTACTTTCTTATCTTGACAGCCGCTTTCCCATCCCGTAAGATAATAGAAAGCGCATGCTGGGAGGCTTTGTCTATGGAAATCGAATACCTGCACGAATTCACTGTGATTGCAAATCTGGGCAGCTTTTCCCGGGCTGCCGAGGAGCTTTGCATTTCCCAGTCCGCCCTGTCCAAGCACATTGCAGCCCTGGAACGGGAGCTGGATACACCGCTGCTCACCCGTAACTCCCGGAATGTATCCCTTTCCCCTGCCGGTGCGCAGATTCTGCCCATGGCCGCGGAAATATTCTCCCTGGGCAATAAAATCCGTGTAGCTGCCGCCAAGGAGAGCCGAAAGGACCGCCATATTCTCACCATCGCCTCCATTCCGGTGATGGCGCAGTACAATATCACCGGCGTTTTGGCAAAATTCCAGCAGCTCTATCCCCAGATCACCCTGGATGTTGCGGAATGCGAGCAGCACGATCTGGACGCCATGCTCCGGGACGGGCGCTGTGAGCTTGCCTTTACCCGTCGGGCCGGAAGCGGCGCTGAGGATATGGAATACCTCCCCTTTGCCCAGGATCATCTGGTTGCCGTCATGCATTTGTCTCACCCCCTGTCCAAATCCCCGGCATTGCAGCTTTCGGATTTAAAGGACCAGCCGCTCTTATGTCTGGACCAGCGCACGGGACTATACGACCTGTGTACCCGGCTCTGTCACCAGGCGGGCTTCCAGCCAAACTTCGTCTATACCGGTCATCGTCCCGAAAACATTGCAGGGCTGGCCGCACAGAATATGGGTGTGGCACTGCTGATGCAGCGGCATACCGATTACGTCCATCTGCAAAATGTCGTCACCATCGACATTGCCCCCCGGGTTGAGAGCACCATCTGTCTGGTTCGGCAGCAGGGCGTTCGCCCCAGCCGAATGGGGCAAAGCTTTTGGGATTTCGTCCAGAGTCTTGCCGACTCCGATTTCCCGGGCGGATATTCCCACCAGGAATGAATCCCCCGCAAAACAGAATTGCACGGATTCGCCGCTGCTGTTACAATAGCCAGAGAAACATGTCCGGACCTTTGCTCCGGATTTCATAGAAAACTGTATGTCTGGAGTGATTTTCATGCAAGTTCACGATCTTCGCAGCGCCCTAAAGCTGCTGGAGGACATGCCCGGTCAGCTGGTGTCCACCGATGTGGAAGTCGATCCTGCCGCCGAGCTTTCGGGGGTCTACCGCTATGTGGGTGCAGGCGGAACCGTCATGCGTCCCACCAAGGTTGGCGGCCCTGCCATGATATTCAACAATGTTAAGGGGCATCCCGATGCCCGAGTGCTCATCGGTCTGCTGGCAAACCGTCAGCGGGTTGCCAAGCTTTTGGGCACCACCAAAGAGGACGTGGGCAAGCTCCTGTGCCGGTGCGCACAGAACCCCATTCAGCCGGTGGTAACGGAAGCTCCCGCCCCCTGCCAGGAGATTGTCCATCTGGCTACCGATCCGGACTTTGATCTGTATCGGCTGATCCCCGCTCCCACCAACACCCCCAAGGATGCCGGTCCCTATATCACCATGGGAATGTGCTATGCCACCCACCCCGATACCGGCCTCAGCGATGTCACCATCCATCGGATGTGCATTCAAAGCAAGGACGAGCTGTCCATTTTCCTGATGCCAGGCGCCCGGCATATTGGCGCCATGGCAGAACGGGCCACTGAGCTGGGTCGTCCGCTGCCCATTTCCATTTCCATTGGTGTAGACCCTGCCATTGAAGTCGGCTCCTGCTTTGAGCCGCCTACAACGCCCCTGGGCTTTAACGAGCTGTCCATTGCCGGTGCCATTCGGAACACTCCGGTGGTCCTGCACAAATGTGTCGCCATCCAGGAAAACTGCATTGCCAATGCCGAGTATGTCATCGAGGGCGAAATCCAGCCTGGCGTTCGGGTGGTGGAGGATCAGAACTCCCATACCGGCTACGCCATGCCGGAATTCCCCGGGTATAATGGCCGCGCCTCCAACGAGTGCTGGCTTATCAAGGTAAAGGCCGTCACCACCCGGAAGAACCCTATTATGCAGACGGTAATCGGCCCCTCTGAGGAGCATGTCAATCTGGCCGGTATTCCCACGGAAGCCAGCATCTATAATCTCATTGAAAAGGCGCTGCCCGGCAAGGTGACCAACGTTTATGCCCATCCCTCCGGCGGCGGCAAATATATGGCCGTGCTCCAGTGCAAAAAAAACGTCCACACCGACGAGGGAAAACAGCGTCAGGCGGCGCTGCTGGCCTTCTCCGCATTCCCGGAGCTAAAGCATGTGATTCTGGTGGACGAGGACGTAGATATCTTCGACAGTCAGGATGTGCTCTGGGCCATGAACACCCGGTTCCAGGGTGATCGGGATATCGTCACCATCCCCGGGGTCCGCTGCCATCCTCTGGACCCCAGCTCCAATCCCGCCTACTCTCCCTCCATCCCCGATATCGGCGTCAGCTGCAAAACCATCTTTGACTGCACCGTCCCGTTCCATCTCAAGGATCGGTTCCAGCGGGCTGAATTCCTGGAGGTAGACCCCAAACACTGGCTGCCGGACTTCGACTTCTCCTGAGGGTGCCGCCATGACCGCAAAACGACTGCTCATCGGCATCACCGGAGCATCCGGCGCTCCGCTGGCTTTGGAGCTGCTCCATCAGCTTCAGCAAATTCCGCAGGTGGAATCTCATGTGATTCTGTCCCAATGCGGCGAACTGACCTTGACCCATGAGGCAGGCCTCACCCGGAGCGATTTGCAGGGGCGGTGCACCTGTCTCTATGACAATCAGGATTACGGTGCCGGGCCTGCCAGCGGCAGCTTTGAAACTCTGGGCATGGTGATTATACCATGCAGCATGAAAACTCTGGCGGGTGTGGTCAGCGGCTATTGCGACACGCTGCTGCTGCGTGCTGCCGATGTCACCATGAAAGAGCGCCGTCCCCTGGTGCTGGTTCCCCGGGAATGCCCCTTTAGTACCCTGCACCTCCGCAATCTCACCACAGCCAGCCAGTTGGGGGCCGACATCATTCCCCCGGTGCCCGCCTATTATAACCATCCAAAAACCATCGAGGACGTGAATCGCCAGGTGGCAGAGAAGGTGCTGTCCCGGTTCCATCTGGGCCAGGTACCGGAATGGACGGGGATGCCGCTATGACATGGGAACGCACCATTCTGGGCCGCACGGTCAACTGCACGGTGACTCCCCTGGACGACGGCATTCATGCGCTGCTCACCGGCGGTGACAAGGGGCATATCGGTGCTGTTTCCGTCTGTGATCCGGGTTCTGAGCCGGAAACCATGACCTTTCCCGGGCATAAGGAGCAGTATATCACCGTCCCCTGGTCCAAGGCCATTGCCAACGCGGCCCGTCAACGCAGCTGCATCGTCTGCGGCATTCACTATGATGGGGCAGCCCCGGAGGATATTCGCACCATCATGGCAGAAATGGACCAGCTGCTTCAAGAAGTTCTGGCCGTCCTATAAAAAAGAAGCATACGAACGCGCCCACCGCCGCATTCGTATGCTTTTTATTTCTGTCTGGTTATTCTACCACAGTTTCCTGGATCATGCCGTTCATCGCTTCTACGGTTTTCGCCGGAACATCCTGCTCGCGGCTGATTACGCCCGTTTTCAGCAGGATGGTCAGCGCCACCAGCACCAAAACGGTTACAATTCCCGCCCGTAAGGACAGTGCGCCCAGGGACTTTTCCGGATGGTTGGATCTCATTGGTTATCCTCCTGTATTCTGGCCGCGCAGCATTGCCCCGCTGCCAATCGACCAACATCATACACTACTTTTGTTACGAATGCAATCACCTTACAGAAATTTTAAAGTTTTTTCCCATTCTTTTCCGTTTCGCAGGCAGATAAACACCCCGGTACACTTCCGTACCGGGGTGCAGCTTTTATGCTTCGTCGTTGACAGGCTCCGTCTCTTCCGCGGCAGCTTCCTTTTTGCTGCCAAAATCCTTGGTCAGCAGCCACTCACAGATAAAAGAGATTACGATGCCCACCAGCAAGCCGGTCTGGGGATTGGTAATGGCCAACACGCCGCCAATGAGACCCGCAACACCGCGCTGGGTATTGTTCTTGCACAGGCCCAGTGCCACATAGAAGCAGCCAAACGCCTGAATCATCAGGGTCAGGCTCATGGACAGGGGCAAAATCGGACGAATCAGTGCCACCAGCGGCAGAATCAGGCAGCAAATCCATTTGGCAACATTAAAGGTAATGCAGCCGCCAAAGAAGGAGTACATGTTTTCCTTTCCGGTCTTATATCGCTCGCAGATGGTAACCATCATCGCAGACCAGAGGGGACCGGACAGGGTGACAGTGGGGCAGAACAGGCTTTGAATAATATTGCGGACGCCGCAGCAGATGTTGGTCAGGTTGGGGTTCACCTTCACATCCTCGTCCGGACGATACTGCTTGGCATCCTCCAAGAACTCCGTTCCGGTGACGATATCGCCAAAGGAAATGATATAAGCCACCACTGCCATCACCGCAGCAGAGGAAATCACATGCCAGGAGGGCAGCCCCAGTGCCGTCAGGCAGAAGTTCCCTAGCACATATTTCAGTCCGGGAATGGGGTTGAAAATCACGCCGTCGGCCAGCACATTCACCGGCGTTGAAATCTCTCCGGCCAGCATGCCCACAATATAGGCCAGCAGCAGCGCCGGAACAAAGCCGCACTTGGCCAGGAACTTAATGAACTTATGACCGGGCTTGTTCTTCTGCCGGCTAAAGCCCAGGGAGAACAGCAGGAACAGGGCCGCCAGAACACCCACAGAGAAGCTGATGGGAGAACCATAGAAGCCCACGCCGCCATTTTCCGCCGCTGCAAACCCGTATTTCCCGATGACCGCAGAGAATCCTGCGCCAATCAGGATTCCCGCCTTTACCGACACCGGAACCTTATGGACAAGTCTTGAGGCCAGCCCTGTAACGCCCAAAATCAGGTACAGCAGGCCCAAAATCAGCTGGAGCATCACCAGTGCTTGGATTCGCTCTGTGGTATTCTGGAAGGACAGCAGCCATGTAGTGACCAACGGAATCGCAGGTGTAATCCAGCCGCCCACAATGGGGTCGCCTACAATATTTTGAAAAACGTATAGCAGTTCGTGAATACAGACAATGGACAGCGCCACGGAGAAGGGCAGTCCAAAGATGTCCTGCAAATACGCCACCGCCGACACGCCGGTTACAAACACCACCATTGCCTGGATCATTTCCGGCAGCTCCCAGGGGGCATGGACAAATGGGACGCGGATTCGGAACATACCCAGCTTAATTGCAGGCTGCTCAGCGCCCTCCGCCCTGTGGGCTGATTTCATCATGATCGCCATGGCATCGTGCTCCTTTATGTTGATTTTGTGAAGATATTGTGAACATAATCATAACATCCAACGGAATCATTGTCAATTCCTTCTACACAATCTGACCGTAGGAACACATCCGCAACGAATCGGTTATTTCATGGCACTGCTGTAGGTGTCCAAATCGGTTGTGCGCGCCGCATATAGCCTGGAAACCGCAAAATAGTTATTGTCTATGGTCCATTTTCCGCCGTTCATCAGAATACCGAAGGCATAGTATTGCTTTCCGATTTCAACGGTGGTCGTGTTGTGGCTGCCTGTGGGATAGGACAGAGCGTAGGGAATCTTTCCCGTCACCCGGGCAATGTCCAGCTGAGACTGCCGCAGTTCCTCCTCCTGTTCCTCTGCCCCCAGCTCCGCCAATGCCGGATGACTGACCGTATGACTTTGCATGGATACCAGGCCGGAATCGCTCATTTCCTTCATCTGCTCATCGCTGATATAATGCTCCGTGCCAAGCGAACCCGTAATCACAAAAACGGTCGCCTTCATATTGAATTCCTTCAGCAGCGGAAACAGTTCCGTGTACATTCCGATATAGCCGTCGTCAAAGGTCAGGATCACCGGCTTGTCGTAATCCTCCAGATGGGTTAGGTCCGAGAAGAAAATGGGCTGATAGCCATTGTCTTTGAGGTATTGCAGCTGCTCCCGCATATGATCCGGGGAAACAAACAGGGATTCAATGCCCCAGACGTCATCCCCCACCTCGTGATACATCCAAACCGGTACGGTCCTGCCCTGGGGGATCAGATCGGTATCCGGCATTTTCGTCACATAAGCGGTGGTGGTGCTGTCGTCCCACAGCAGATACAGGCCAACCTGCTGGGCCACATATCGCAGCGGCAGCCAGTACTCCTCCTGCCCGCCCACAAAATGAATACCAACGTCTCCAGTCTCCGGCAGCATTGCCGAGCCGTCTGTTTCCACAAAGGACAGCGAAACCGCAGAACCGTCGGCCTTTGTAATCGCCATCCCCTCCGCCCCCTGGCTCAGGGTAAACCATGGATAAACCGTCTGTAGTCCGTCCGCATTCACATAGGTATAGTCCCCCAGCGTAAGCGTGCTCAGGCTTATCCCGTCTGCAATGACCTGAGGTCCGGACTTTAGCGTCTCCGCCAGCGAAACCGGTACGGGGGTCGGCGTTGGGGTTGGGGCAGGCGTCGGAATCGGATCAGCAGCCGATTCCTGTTCTGAGCGAGATGCCGCCTCGATCTGGCTGTCCGCCTGGAGTCCCCAAGCCGTTGGTGCTGTGCTGGGCGTCGAATTGGACTGTTCCGCCGACGCCAATTGACCGCCGCAACCCGTCAGCAGCATACACGCCGCCAGCAGGATTCCGATTCTTTTCATATACTCCGCTCCTTCCCAATGCTGTGCAAAAATATATCTGCATAGAAAGACGTAATCTGCACATGAAAGGTTGCAAAAAATGGTTTTTCCATTATCCCACGGACAGTACCGCCACAGCTCCCACCAAAAGCCCCACCAGTCCGGTGGAAAGGCCCAGCTTTATGGTCGTCGGCATGTCGCTCTCCTGCCGGCTGGTAATCTCCCGCAGCTTGCTGGGCCGCAGCAGCACCAATGCAATCACCACATACAGTCCAAAGGCCAGCAGATTGGCCGCAGAATAGCCGTCAATGATATCCGTCATGCTGTCCGCCTGAAAGACCCCGCTGGTCAGCAGCGCACAGAAGTCCATAAATCCATGCACCGCCGCAACGGCCCAAAGGTTCCGGCAGCGAAAGTACAGCGCAGACAGACACATGCCCAGCGCAATGGCTCCCACCATCTGAATCAGTACGCCGGACAGCTCCGCCGCACCGCCAATGGCGTTGGTCATATGGACCAATCCAAACAGCAGGCTGGATGCCACCACGGAAAGCCATACTCCCGCAGGCGTTGCACCGTATTTGTCATAAAACATCCCGGCAATCAGTCCCCGGAAGGTCAGCTCCTCCGTAACGCCTACCGCTGCCATACACAGGATAAACAGCAGAATTTGCACAGGGCGTTGCAGTGTGCTTCCAATGCAGAATATCAGGCTTTCCAATCCTGCAATGGCATAGAGTACCAGCAGTGCCATCGCCGGTACCAGGCTTCTCCAAAAGCCCCGTCCCCGGCAGGTAAATACCCGTCCCATCCGCAAAAGGAACGTTATGCCCACCATAATTATCAGCATGCACAGCTCCACTGCCAGCTGCACTCCGTAATCCCCCAACACATTCCAAAGCATCGGAAGCCGCATTGCGATTCCCACCAGCACGCCGCCTATCAGCATCCCGGCGATCATGGCCGCAAGCACCAGAAGGCTTGTCAGCAGCGGATGACGTTCTCTAAACCGTATCATAGCTCCTCCTTTTTCAGCAGCAGATGGTAATGAACGCTTTCCTTTGTGCTGCCGGGGCCACGGGTACGAATCTCCCGCGGCGGCATGGCCATGGAAAAGCCCTGAAACAGTTCTGGAAAATCCTCCTGCCGTCCGTAGAAGTGGGGCATGCCCCCTTCATGGGTCAGAGTATATTGGTCCACATGGCACGCATCCGGTGCTGAGAGGAAGCCGGGATCATTCTGAGACAGCAGCGTCAAATATACCTCACCCCCGGGCCGAAGCGCCCGGCGGAGCTGTTCAATGGCCCTGTGATATCCGTCCGTATCGGTATGGTAGGAGGCATTATAGTCCATGATACAGTCAAATTGCTCCGCCGCAAAGGGCAGTCGGAACAGATCTCCCTGTACCGTTTCCAGCGTCACGCCGTCCTTTTCCGCCCAGCTTTTCAGATAGTCCAGCGCCTGCTCGGACTGATCCAGCGCCGTCACACGGAAGCCCTGGGATGCAAAGAAAATGGCATGTCTGCCGGGGCCGCAGCCATTGTCCAAAAAGCATTCAAACCCCCGCTGCTTCCAGCGCAGGGCAAGGTAAGGCGCCTCGATGGCAGGCTGAAGCCACTGCGCCGTTTTTTCCGCCGTCCAGTTCCACTGCATATGCCGTTCCTCCCAATTTTCGATGATAGCTGCATTTTACCACATTTTGTTGCCGCTTGTATAGTACTCCGTCGGTTCCTCCTTGAGATTCTTGACGGATTGCGGTATAATGAAAATTAAATTGTATTAGATTGGAGGCGCTACCATGGCAGCACGCCCCGAAGAAACCGAAACCTGTGAGCTCGTCTGCGTACACCAGGATGCAGTTGACGAGGTGCAGTCTCATATTCCCAGCCCCCAGCAGTTTTCCGATATGGCAGGACTGTTTAAGCTCTTTGGCGACGCGACCCGTGTCAAAATTCTATGGAGCTTGAGCCAGCGGGAGCTTTGCGTCTGCGATCTTGCCGCTCTGATCGGCATGAATCAAAGCGCCGTCTCCCATCAGCTCCGAATTCTAAAGCAGGGCCGACTGGTCAAAAGCCGCAGAGAGGGAAAATCCATTTTCTATTCGCTGGCTGACGGCCATGTGGAAACCGTACTGGCCCAGGGCATGGAACACATCTCAGAATAACCCAAAAAACGGCGTGACTTCGCTTTGAAGTCACGCCGTTTTTCTTATCTTGGATGCTTTACTCCGTGGTCAGCAGTTCCACTGTCACCTGCTTATTGCGTTTGGACCGCTTTTGCAGATACCGAACGGTGCAGGACAGGATGAAGTTGATGATAAAGTAGATCACAAAGGCCACACCAAACAGTACAAATACATCGGAAACGTTAATCTGACCGGTGCCGTTATACATGTTCGCCGCCGAGAGGATTTTCTTTACGCGGCTCATCAGCTCAATCACCGCCACATTGGCCAAATAAGAGGAATCCTTGATGGTCGTGATACACTGACCCAGCAGCGTAGGAATGACGCTGCGGTAAGCCTGGGGCAGTACGATGTAAACCATAATCTGTACCGTATTGAAGCCCTGGGAGTGTCCGGCCTCAAACTGTCCCTGTGCTACGGCGTTCAGGCCGCCGCGCACAATCTCTGCAATGACAGACGAGGTAAACAGCACCAGCGCCACACAGGCCTTGAACAGCAGTCCAACCTCGACGGAGGTCAGGGTAAACATGGGCTTGCTCAGGAACTTCGGCGTGGGGCAGAATACCACGCAGATAAAGATCCACAGCAGCAGCGGGGTATTC
>CAVEIY010000043.1:9168-13923 GCA_963615825.1 Flexilinea sp. | reverse complement strand
ATTTCAGCTGGGCCTGCGGCTTCCTGGGCACCAACCGGCTCTGCCAGCTCTGCGATAACGGCACTGTCGTCTATGATAACTGTGACCTTATCAGCAACGGCTGGGGCATTCTGTCCATCGACGGCACCGACAAATACAACGAAATGATCGTAAAGAATTCCCGCCTCACCCTGTCCGGCCCCAGAAGTCATGGTTATGGTGCCTTCTGCATCGGCGGAAACCACGTACGCTTTGAAGGCTGCGACGTCAATGTCACCGGCTATCCCCTGATGCTCCGCGGCATGATGGACAAGGGCCGCGCAGAAATTGTGGACTCCAACATCCGTGGCCGCCGGTTCGGCCTGCTTGCTATGGGCGATACCCACAGCGTGCTGACCATCGCCGGTTCCGACTTTGAAACGGACAAGTCCTCTATGGTATTCAAAGGCTCTGCGACCACTGTAAATATCACCGAAACTTCCATGCGTCCCGGCAACGGCGTAATCCTCCAGCTCATGGACAACGACGAGAGCGGCATGACCGGTCAGGACTTCAAGATTCCCGTTGGCGAAGTGGATCAGCCCATCGAGGGGCGTGATCTGTTTACTGCTGGAGAGGACGACATCAACATGACCCTCACCGCCTGCCGTCTCACCGGTGATTTCTACAACTCCACCACCAACATTCAAGCCAATAAACGTTCCACCCAGGGCGGCTTCGGTAAGTTCCATGACACGCTGATCGGCACCGGCCAGGGCCATAACGAGCCAACCAAGGACGGAAAAATTGCCGAGGGTCCCGATGCGCCCAAGCCCGACGACGCACCCAAGCCCATGATGAAGGATCTGGATACGCCCAAGAACCTGGGTCTTATGCTCAAGGATACCACCATCACCGGCATTATCAGCTCCGCCACCCAGAAGTATCGGGACGGCCTGACGCTGATTGACGAATCCAACCGTCGTGAAATGTCCAACATCACCCAGACCGCAGCCCCCACCGTCAACAACGGCGTGATTGTCACGCTGGACCGTACCAGCCGTTGGACAGTCACCGGCACCAGCTATCTCACTGCGCTGGAGCTGGCACCCGGTGCCGTGGTAGAGGCTCCCGCTGGAAAGGCGCTGACCGCCACTCTGGACGGTCAGGAAATCCAGCTGGCTCCCGGCCGCTATCAGGGCAAGCTTGTGCTGACTGTCGAGTAATTTCCCCATAACCGAAAAGCACACCGCAGAAAGAAGCTGCGGTGTGCTTTTTTATCATTCCATGCAAGCTCGAAGCAGCCCCTGGCAGCCTTCCAGAACATCCTGCCAGGTTGCCTCAAAATCTCCGGTATACCACGGGTCCGCCACCTCACTGTTCTTTCCTGCGAACTCCATCAGCAGGTGGATTTTCTGTTCCGGATCACCGCCGGAGATTCTGCGCATATTCTCCAGATTCCGCCGATCCATTCCCACCAGCAAATCATAGTGTTGATAGTCCTGCCGCGTCATCTGCCGAGCCGTTTTCCCTTCACAGGAGATTCCATGCTCCCGGAGCTTTTTCTTTGCCGGAAAATATACCTCATTTCCAAGCTCTTCCCGACTGGTGGCCGCTGAGGCAATGTCAAATTTCGCCTGCACGCCTGCTTTGGTCACCAGGTCCTTCATGATAAACTCCGCCATAGGACTGCGGCAGATGTTGCCGTGGCAAACAAATATAATTCGTGTCATAGGCAATTCCCCTTTTATCGTTTCTTTTTTCTCCTCCATTCTATCATAAATCGGATCTGATCGCCACTGAAACTGATGCCGCTCGACCTTTTGCCCCGCCATGCTGCTGCATTCCATAATTGCCGCAGCATTCCTGACCTGCATTTTCATTTTCATCCCAACCACACCTAACAAAATAAGTGAATTACCTATCAAAATCCAACGTGCCCCTTTTCAAACGCCGCAAAACGCGGTATGATAGAATTGTTTCAATTGAAACTATTTTGACCGTAACATCACAAGCATGGAAGGAGATTTTATCATGACAAACGAGGAAATTCGGCGTCACAATCGTGCCATTGTAGAAAAGTACATGGCAATGGTGGGCCAGGAGCGCGAAAACCGCTGGCAAATGTTTACCGACGATGCTACCACGGGCCTACAGTACACTGCCACCGGCGAGTCTCTGGTAATTTCCGGAATTGATAACATTCGTCAGGGCGACAAGTTCAACTGCAAGAATTTCCCTGACTGGGGCTTTACAAACATCGAGATTTTCTGCTCCGACGACCCCAACAGCTTCCTGGTTGAATGCGATGGCGAAGGAACCTCCTATGTTTCCGGCAGACCTGTCCATCACAAGGACCACTATGTTCACAAGTTCCTGTTCCGTGACGGGAAAATCTTCCTGTACCGCGAGTTCATGAATCCCTGTAATGAGCTGATTGAGCTGGGCGTAACGATGCCCGAAGCCCCGGTGACCACAGAGGACATGACCGAAGCATAAGGAAACGCCCCCTGATACCGCCGAACATCCGGATCGTATCAGGGGGCATAATTTATTTCTTTATCTCACGCCGAACATCTTCCATGCTGAGGTTCTCTTTTTTTGCAATGGCATGGAGCTGGTCAAATTCCGGCTTTTCTCGGGTAACGCCCCAGCCCTGCGCCACCTTCACATCCACAGCGCCCCAGGGCGTCTGCACCGGATGGGACGTGCGCTCCAGGGTATAGCGCCGATGCGTCGTCTCCCGGATGCCCAGGGTCGTAGTATGCCGGAACAGCAGCCGAACCATCGTCTCCCGCTGCTCTGGCTGGCACAGTACACTGAGCAGCACGCCGGGACGATTCTTCTTCATCTGAATGGCTGTGGTATAGACGTCCAGCGCACCGGCCTCCAGCAGCTGCTCCACTGCATAGCCAATATCCTCCGGAGTCATATCATCCAGGTTGCACTGAAGCTCCACCACCTGGTCGCCTGGGGTATCCTCCGTTTCTCCCAGCATTGCACGGACGCAGTTTGCCATAGGAAAGTCCTTGCTGCCCATGCCATAGCCGATCTTCTCCACTGCCATCTGGGGCATGGGGCCAAATTTCGCCGCAAACTGGCGCAGGAGCGCTGCCCCAGTGGGGGTACAAAGCTCCCCCGGAATCTCTCCACCATAGCTGGGAATGCCTCGCAGCAAATCCGCGGTTGCGGGAGCCGGTACCGGAAGAATTCCATGGGCACAGTGAACATGTCCGGAGCCAACATGTACCGGGGAAGCGCAGACCTGATCTACCCCCAGCCGCTCCATCAGCATGCAGACGCCGACTACATCCGCCACTGCATCCATGGTCCCCACCTCATGGAAGTGGATCTCCTCCACCGGCATTCCGTGCGCGCGGCTTTCCGCCTGGGCGATGGCCTGGTATACCCCCAGCGCATGCTCCCGCACCGATTCCGGCAGCGGCAGATGGGATATCATATGCGTCACATCCGCCATGCTGGTATGGTGGTGGCTATGCTCGTGGTCATGAGAATGCACATGCGCATGATCGTGGTCGTGCGCCTCCATCGCATGGTCATGGGGATGCACATGGTCGTGATCGTGGTTATGCTCGTGTTCATGCTCATGGCCGTGAGCGTGGTCATGTGTATGTTCATGTCCATGATCGTGGCTGTGCTCCTCCTGACCATTCACCTTCACCGTAACATGGGTGCCCATGATGCCGCACTTCTCCGTTTTCTCCGTGGTGTATTCCACACCCGGGATTCCCAGGGCATTGAGCTGCTCCAATTCCTTCTGAGGATCCGGAAACAGCTCCAGCAGCGCACCCATGAGCATATCCCCTGCTGCGCCCATTTTGCATTCGAGATACAGTGTTTTCATTTGTCTCCTCCTATGTGTGCAATCATGCTGGCCAAATATCCAGCTCCAAACCCATTGTCAATGTTTACAACACTGGTGCCGCTGGCGCAGGAATTCAGCATACTCAGCAGCGCCGACAATCCACCGAAGTTCGCTCCATAGCCCACTGAGGTAGGAACCGCAATCACCGGGCAGTCTGCCAATCCGCCAATCACGCTGGCCAATGCGCCCTCCATTCCGGCAATGGCGATGATAACCCGCGCCTCTATAATCTCGTCCAGGTGGCTCAGCAGGCGATGCAGCCCTGCAACGCCCACATCATAGAGCCGTACCACCCGATTGCCCAGCGCTTCCGCCGTCAGGGCCGCTTCCTCTGCCACCGGAACATCGGAGGTTCCGCCGGTTGCCACCACAATGGTTCCATTTCCGGTAATGGCTGGCATCTGCCCCACAATCCCCACGCGGCTCATGGCATCATACCGAAGGGGCAGCTGCTTTTCCACCACCGCCGCCTTTTCCTGATCCATTCTGGTGATGAGGATGGTTTTCTGGCCTTTTTCATACATGGCTCCCGCGATTTCCGCAATCTGCTGAGCCGTTTTTCCCGCACCGTAGATCACCTCCGCAGCCCCCTGCCGCAGTCCCCGGTGGGTGTCAATCTTGGCAAAGCCCAGATCTTCATAGGGCGCTTTTTTCAGCTTCAGCAGTGCGTCCTCCACGTCCATGGTTCCCCGGGCCACCTGCTCCAGCATGGTCCTGATCTCCTGCTGCTCCATTATCGTCCCTCCAGATCCAGGAATACTCCGTCAAACAGCGGACGGAGCTGCGCTAAAATCTCCTGCCGCATAGGAAGTCCACGTTCCATCTGATCCTTTGGCAGCTGAATCCGCGCCGCATTGTGAAAGACCAGAACCCGAAAATCCGTAAAGCCCAGCTGGAACAGCGTCCCCTCC
>CAVEIY010000043.1:5087-9158 GCA_963615825.1 Flexilinea sp. | reverse complement strand
TCCCCTCCGCCTGCTCTACCTTTTGCAGCCCCGCTTCGGTAATCTGTACGCCTGCCGGGAAACGGGTGGCCAGACATGCATAGGAGGGTTTATTCCAGGTAAACAGCCCCGCCTCCTTGGATTTCTCCCGAATATCCTGCTTGGTCAGCCCGCACAGCCGCAGTGGAGAGAGCACCTGCATTTCCTGAAGGGCCTTCATTCCCGGACGATCTCCGGCGTCGTCCGAGGCATTGGTACCGTCGATGATCGTATCATAGCCGTCCGCTTTGGCCCGTTCCACCAAAGCGCCAAACAGCGCCGTCTTACAGTAATAGCACCGATCTGGCGGATTGAATCCCGCCGCAGGCAGCACATCATAGGGCAGCACCGTCAACGCCACCCCTACCTGCTCTGCCAGCCGCTTGGCATCCTCCAGCTCAAACTGCGGCTGGAATTGGGTCTTTGCAAAATAGGGGCGCACATCTGCTCCGGCCTGCTTTGCCGCATAGAGCAAATACGAGGAATCTACTCCGCCGGAAAAGCCCAGCGCCACCTTGGGATGGACTTTAAAAAACTCCTGTAATGTCATGACCATGCTCCTTTCCGGTTATCCATAGGCGCGGATTGCCTCCACGCCGCCATTTTCCATTAACGTTTCATCGAACAGCAGTGTTTGCGATGGTCCATCGGCAAATACCGCACCGTCCGTCAGCACCAGGGACCGCCTGCAGGTTTCCAGCGCAAAGGTCAGATCATGGGTTGCCACCAGCATGGTCTGATCCAGCTGCTCCATCACCTGGATCAAGCGCCGTCTGGCCTTGGGATCCAGAAATGCCGTGGGTTCATCCAGCAGAAGAATGCTCGGCTCCATGGCCAGCACCGTTGCCAGCGCCGCCATCCGTTTTTCTCCGCCGCTGAGCCGCTGGGCCTGCCGATCCCGAAGCGCTCCAATTCCCAGCCGCTCCAGGGTTTTCTCTGCGCGTCTTTGTACCTCCGCTGCCGGCAAACCCATATTCTCCAGTCCAAACGCCACATTTTGATATACCGTCGGCAAAAACAGCTGATCGTCCGGATTCTGAAATACCATGCCCACCCGCTGGCGAATCTGAGGCAGATTTCCGTCGCATAACGGCAGCCCGTCCACCGTAATCTCCCCCTGCGCACGGAGCAGCCCCACCAGCGTCAGCAGCAGCGTGGTTTTTCCCGCGCCGTTTGCACCGATCAGTGCCACCCGCTCTCCCGGTGACAGATGAAACTGCACCTGCGAAAGTCCCTGGGTTCCATCGGGATACGCAAAGGATACCGCTTTTACATCCAGTATGATAACACACCTCCCAACCATCCTGCAAGGTCTGTCAGCCGAAACAGCACAGAGCTGCCCAGCACCAGCAGCAGATAAATCAGGTCTTTCTTTCCCATTGGAACGCCCTTCCCGACGTTCCAGCTTCCGCCGTACCCCCGGCATCGCATGGCCCCATAAATCCGCTCGGCCCGGTCAAAGCTCCGAAGCAGCAGGCTCCCCACAAAGGGACCCATATGACGCATTTCCAGTCCCTTGTGCATCGGCGCACGCAGATGGTAAGCGTCGGACATATGTTCTGCCTCGTCCATCAGCACGCCAACATAGCGATAGGTCATCTCCAGCAGCGCAATCAACGTTCCGGGTACATGGAGTCTGCCCAATGCGCCTGTGAGCTGTGGAAACGGCGTGACCGCAATCAAAGCCAGCACTGCTGCCACCGACAGAATCGCCCGAATCAGAATGCCCAGGCTGGAAATCAGTCCCGCTGTCACGGGAATCGGCCCCAGCGTCCACAGCACCTGCCGCTGCGTCCATAGATTTCCCAGACTCATCAACAGGCAGAAGGGCAGCACAATCAGACATCGCCGCAGCACCATGCCGAACGGGATCTCTCCCAATGCCAGCACAATCACCGGATAAAAGCAGAATGCCGCCATCTGCCCAACGCTTCCGCTGCCCAACGAAATCAGGCAGATCAGATATCCGACACAGCCCAGCAGCTTTGCCATGGGGTGCAGCCTGTGGAGGATTGTGGTTCCGTCTGCCAGCTGCTCCAGCGCATACAGTTCCCTGGTTTTGCTGCGAATATCCGTCATACCAGCTTACCCCTTTTTCTCCTTTTGTTTTCGTCTTTTCACCGTCAGAATCACCCCTCCGGCTGCCCCTGCCAACAGGAACGTCATGACGCTGCCTGCAACGCCTGCAAGGGACGTGCTGGCCGAAGCGTTGTCCACTGGCGCCTCATAATCCGGCATCAGCGCCGTCTTTTCCTGAATATCTGCCGCCTTTTCTGCCGCCCCCTGGACCTCCAGCTCTGCTGTTCCAGCGGTTTTCTCCATAGCCCACTCCAGTCCGTCGGGCAGTCCGGATGCAAACAGGCTCAGTCCGCCTGCCACCAACAGTGCTGCCACGGCAAACACCACCGCTGTACGGCGAACCGAATGGGACTCGGTAGGTTCTTTTGCCCCGTCCAGTATTTCCGGACGGGTTTCATAGACAAACAGCAGTACCCCACCGGTGACAATTCCCTCTACCAGGCCGATCGCCAGATGAATGGGCTGCATCAGCAGTACAAAGGTGGAAAACGGCAGCGCAGAGATTCCGGAGGCCGTCGTTTCCAGCACCACGCCAAATGCTCCCAGCTGCAGCCCCACTACCACAGACAGAATCGACGCAGCCATCAACCGTCCCCGGCTGGTTTTCCGTCCGAAAATCCGCCGGAACAGCAGCGGATACACCAGCAGGCACGGCAATACGCCCATATTGAAAATATTGCACCCCAGCGCCAGCAGTCCGCCGTCTGCAAACATCAAACATTGAATCACCAGCACTGCCGATATGGTCAGCAGCGCCGCCGGTCCGCCCAGCAGTGCCGCCAACAGAATTCCGCCGCCGATATGGCCGCTGGAACCGGTGCCGGGAATGGTAAAGTTAATCATCTGCGCCGCAAATACAAACGCTCCGGAAACGGCCATCATTGGGAGCTTCTTTTCCGCTTCCCGTCCGCCCTTCATTTTTACGCCGGAATAGATCATGGCGCCAGCGCTCACCGCACACATAGCCGTCCCCACGCCGGGAGACAGCAGTGCATCTGCCATATGCATATTTCATTCCTCCAAAAGCAAAAAATTGCCAGCAAGGCATCCGTCCTCTTCTGAGGACCCGGTACCTTCCTGGCAACAAAGTTTCTATGGCAATACCGCATAATTCGGCAAGGAGATTTGGCGTGGAATTTTGCATCACAAATTTGTTGCGAAAACGCCGGAATACTTTGTGTATTTCAAGATTTTCGCAGCGGATTTGTGGGGTAAAAGAACCTTGGGGTCCTCGCCAAAGCCCAACAACGTACCCGCAAAGGGTATGCCGCATCCGTAGCGCAGCAAAGCTGCTGACGGCTGCGCAATGGGGTTTGGCGGGGAAAGGAGGCGCTGCGGAGCGACTGAGCTTTCGCCCTCTAAAGGGCGAAACGAAGGATGCAAAGCTTGCGACGACGCAGCCCGCAGCCGCAATTGTGCGGTGTTGCCCTATATGTTTGATGAAAATAACGCCCGATTCTTCGGGGAATACGGCGCTTCCTGCGCCATATTATGCTTCAATGAGTGCAACGGCCTCCTGGATCAGCTGTCCCATGGGCAGCTGCTTGACCCCGGCCACCAGATTATCGCAGTGGTTCACGGGAATCAGGATGCGCTTTGCCCGGCTTTGGCTGACTGCCAATGCCATCGCAGGGGTAATCTCTCCATACAGCGCGTCGGCAATGACAATTCCAATGGGTCCCAGGATATAGTCGGCGTTTCTTGCCCCGACCACCACCGCATTTTCTCCGGTGGCTGAGATATCCGCCCCGGCCTTACGCATAGTTCCGGTTGCAATGGAATTGGTCCCCACTGCGCGAATGCTTGCCTGCGGGAACCGTTTCCGAACCTCGCTGACGATTCCGCGGCCCATTCCGCCGCCCTGACCGTCGATCACCAGAATTTCCATGCACATCTCTCCTTATTATACTCAAAATACCGTCAGGCCGCAACCATCCGTTTGTCAGCCCGCCGCATCCAGCAGCCCGGTAATCC
>CAVEIY010000043.1:0-5077 GCA_963615825.1 Flexilinea sp. | reverse complement strand
TCCCGGTAATAGCCCAGCTCCTGCTGAATCATACCGTCGATCACCCGCATACCAAGCAGCTCCACCGGCGCCTGATCGTCTGTAAGCAGATAATTTCCGGGTACATAGGCGGTTAGCTGCTGCGCCACCGTCTCCATATGCGCCTTCAGTTCTCCATCCGGCAGCGCAGAAACCTTTTGTTCAAAACCGTTCAGGGTTGCAGCATCCATCGCCGCATATAGCTCCCGGTTGCTGCCGCCCTTGACGTCTGCCGTCATTACCGCAGGAAAAACTGACGCAATGGTATCCGCCAGATAGGCGTTGATGCTTCCCGCTCCCTCGGAATGCATGTTCATATTCACCACCATCACCCCACCGGGATTCAGGTGGTCCCGCACCATGGAGAAGAATTCCACGGTGGACATTTGAAACGGAATCGTAATGTCCTGATAGGCGTCCACCATAATCACATCATAGCACTGGTCCACCGCCTGGAGATAGGCCCGTCCGTCATAGGTTGCTACGGGAATACTTTCGGGCAATTCAAAATATTTTCCCGCCAAATCCGTGATCTTCTGGTCGATTTCCACCCCGGAAATCCTGCTGTCCGGAAAATAGCGCTGGGTCTGAAGCGCAAAGGTACCGGTTCCCATGCCAAGCACCAGGATATCCGTATTCTTCTCCGCGGCCCCTGCCATCACCGGAGCCGCCAGCGCATAGTCATAGTACATTCCCGTCCATCCGCCGTCCTTTTTCATAATGGACTGGACGCCGAACAGCACATTGGTAGAGAGGATCACGCTTTTATCGTCCTCCTTCACCTGGAGATAGTTATAGATGGACTCCCCCTCGTAGACCAGGTCCTTCTCCCAGAAAGCCGAAGAACCGGAATGCCCGAAAATATTGCACAGTACAAACAAAATCGCCGCAATGATGCAGAATGTCCGCTTCCGATGCACGCTGATAAAATACACCAGTCCCAGCACCAGCAGAATTCCGGAGAAAATCAAAAACGTGATTGCCGTTCCCACCGCCGGAATGGTCACAAAGGTTGGCAGGAACGTTCCGATGATGCTGCCAATGGTGTTCGCCGCGCCCAGGGTGCCCACAATTCGTCCGCTGTCGTCCAGACTGTCCACCGTGTACTTTACCAGCGACGGCGTTACCGTGCCCAGCAGGAACAGCGGAAATACAAAAATCACCATGCAGGCAAGAAACGCTGCAATAATCAAGAAGTTCTGACTGACGGTCAAAATCAGCGCCCCGGAAATCAGCAGGATGATATATCGCCCCAGCACCGGAATCGCCGCAATCCAGATGGCCGCAATCATCAGTCTGCGATACAGCCGGTCCGGATCGGGGTGCTTGTCTGCACTGCGGCCGCCCCAAATGTTGCCCAGGGCCATGGCAATCATAATCGTACCGATGATAATGGTCCATACAATCTGTGAAGAGCTAAAATAAGGAGCCAACAATCGGCTGGCGCCCAGCTCCACCGCCATCACAGACATGCCGGAAAAGAACTCCGTGAGATACAGATAATACTTGTTTCCAAGGATCCCTTTTTGATTCATTTCATTTCCTCCCTGCTTCCGTGGTCTACCATGATTGTACTATATCGCCGCGAAAAAGAAAAGTCATCCGGTTGTGGATTTCATAAATTGTTCAAATTCTGTTTATACCCTATACAAAGTCCCACGGTAACATAAGAGCATCAAAACACAACAGCCACTTACCTGTGGCTTTCCTATATTTCTTCTTTACTCCTTTCATTTTCCCCCCTAAAACATTGCAACCCCCGGATCTTGCCTTGATCCGGGGGTTGCGATTTTTATGGCGTAAATTCTTTTATCATCTGACCATAGGCCAGCGGCGTAAACCCGAGCCTGCGGTAAAGTGCCGCGCCTCTTATATTGTCCGGCTCATACTCCAGCCGATAGCGCCGCACCGTTTCTCCTTCCTGCTCCTCCAGGAAGCGGAAGAATGCAGTGCCCAGCCCATGCCCCTGGAACGCAGGACGGATATACAGCTCCTCAATCCAGACGACAATGCCGCCTGCCTCCTGAGAAAAGCTCTTGGCCAAAAGGGCATAGCCTGCCGTCTCGCCGTCTTGCTCGATGATATAGGCCGCGGCATAGGGGCTGTGCTCCATCAGCGCGTCAAAGGTCCGCTGAAAGTATTCCTCCGGCACCGGATGCAATACCGCATCGCCGCTGTAAAATTCCTTGCACATGGCAAGATAGCACTGCCGGTCTGCACGCGTAATCGGCCGAATCATTTTAGTCCTCCAGTGCGGTAATCTTGTCGATCCGGCGCTGATGCCGTCCACCCTCAAACTCGGTGGTGAGCCAGGTGTCCACAATCTCCAGCGCCAGGTTCTGTCCGATGATGCCTGCGCCCATGGCCAGCATGTTGCTGTTATTATGGCGGCGGGTCAGGGATGCAGACAGGGAATCGGAGCACAGCGCACAGCGGATGCCCTTCACCTTGTTGGCCACAATGGAAACACCGATACCGGTGGTGCAAATCACAATGCCCTTTTCACAGGTGCCGTCTGCCACAGCCTTTGCCGCAGGTGCTGCATAGTCGGGGTAGTCGCAGCTGTCCAGACTGTTGGTGCCAAAATCCTTGACCTCATAGCCCTTTTCGATCAGGTGCGCTTTCACGGCCTCTTTGAGATTGTAGCCGCCGTGGTCACATGCAATTGCAATCATGGATGATCTTCTCCTTTTCATATCCGCTGTTGCAGCGGTTTTCTTTTTTCATAGCCGGTGAGATACCGGAAGCCGCAGCGCCGGAGCATTGCCATGCCCTGTTCCAGCCCCGCCGCGATATTTTTCGGCTCATGCGCATCGGTGCCGATGGTAATCAGCTCACCGCCCAGCTCCCGATAGCGCTTTAAAATGTACTCCGGCGGAAGTGGTTCTTCGCTGGCACTTTGGAATCCGGAGGTATTCAGCTCCAGCGCCTTGCCCCGCGCGATCAGAGTTTTGAGAATTTCCTGAACCAGGTCGTCCTGGCTGCGGAAATCCACCGCAAACCCGGCCCGGTCCCGCATATAGCGAAGGGGATAGGTTAGATGAGCCAGAGAATCAAAATAGTCTGTTTTACTCAGCTCCAGCAGCGCCTGCAGATACTCTTCAATCAGAGCAATGCACTGCTCCCGGGACGTATATTCAATCCAGTAGTAGTCGATCCCCTGGGGACTGTCGTGCATGGAGCCGAGCACAAAGTCAATTCCTGGCTCGGAAAGGACTTTTTCCGCCGCATCCGGGCGAAGAATCGCCTGTCCCAGCTCTACTCCCTTGCGGATGGTCAGCTCCGGATAGGCTTTTCTGGCAGATAAAAGCTCCTGATTTTCCGCATTCCAGTCGAAATCGTCGTTGGGCTGCCCTTTTTCGTCCACCAGATCGCAGTGATCGGTGAGGCACAGCGCCGTAATCCCTGCTTCCTTGGCCGCCCTGCACATTTCCGTCAGCGGATACTCCGCGTCAAACGAGCAGCGGCTGTGGAGATGATAGTTCCACATATCAGCCTTCCAGCCAGATTTCGTCGATTTCATGGCGCTTCTGACGGCGCATCAGGCCGCCAATGGCCTCCTGAACATTGCCGTTTCCATAGAGCACCTGATAGGCGGCGTCCGCAATGGGCATCTCAATGCCGTACTTCTCCGCCAGCTGATGGGCCGAGGCCGTGGCATAATAGCCTTCTACCACTGCACCCACCTGATCCATGGCTTCCTTTGCCGTCATGCCCTTGCCGATGTAAATTCCGCACCGGTGGTTTCTCGAATGCATGGAGCAGCAGGTAACAATCAGGTCGCCCACACCGGACAGACCGGCAAACGTCTCCTGTTTGGCGCCCAGTGCCACACCAAGCCGTGCGGACTCTGTCAATCCCCGCGTCATCATCAGCGCCTTGGTATTGTCACCGCAGCCGGCCCCCTCCAGAACGCCGGCAATCAGCGCATAGATATTTTTCAGTGCAGCGCCCAGCTCCACGCCGACCATATCGCCGCTGGCATAGACCCGGAACACATCGGACATAAAGGCATCCTGCAACATATCCACCACTGCATGGTCCTCGCAGGCCACCACGCAGCCCGTGGGAATGCCGCGGCCAACCTCTTCTGCATGGGTGGGACCGGACAGCACTGCTACCTTGGCCCCGGTCACCTCCTGGAGAATTTCGCTCATCCGCTTGGAGGTATCCCGCTCAATGCCCTTGGTAACCGATACCAGAATGGAATCCTTTGTGAGATACGGCGCCATGGAATTCGCCGTAGAGCGTACTGCAAAGGAGGGAACCGCCGAAACCACAAAGTCTGCATCCTTCACTGCGGAAATATCCGTGGTAAGCTGAATCTCCTCCGGCACCGCAACGCCCTTCAGCAGTGCATTTTCGTGGTGCTCCCGGATATAATCCACCTCAGACTGGGAATAGGACCAGACCGTCACCTGATGGCCGTTTTTATGGAGCAGAATTGCCAGTGCTGTACCCCAGCCGCCGCTGCCCACTACCGTGATCTTCATGAATGGAACCTCCTGTTACTTGGCTTTTTTATGGAGAGAGAATTTGTTTTCATTGCCCTGGATCAGCCGCTGGATATTGCTCCGGTGCTGGAACACAATCAGTCCCCCCACCAGCAGCGCAGCCACCAGGCACACCGGGTCCCGATACAGCACCCACGCCATCACCGGGAACAGGATACCGGTGGAAATCGACCCCACCGACACATATTTCGTCAGGGCAGTGAGCAGTACAAACGACCCCCACACCACCACGGCAACCTTCCAGGAAATCATAATGGCAATGATACCGCCGGACATAATGCCCTTGCCGCCCCGGAACCCGAACATACACGGAAACATATGTCCCAGCTCACAGAACAGTCCGGCAATGTATTTGGCACGCAGGGAGGAAATCGCGGTGATTCCCGCCCGTTCCAGCAGATGGGCGCCCAATACGCCCAGGAGCACGCCAAATACGGCCTTTAAAACGTCCGCCAAAATCACCAGCAGCGTCAGCTTTCCGCCAAACACCCGGTTGAAGTTGGTCAGGCCCGCATTGCCGCTGCCGTGGGTCCGGATATCATCCC
>CAVEIY010000042.1:0-13950 GCA_963615825.1 Flexilinea sp. | reverse complement strand
CAGCAGCAGGAGCAGATGGCCGTACTGGGTGAAGATAGACAGGCCGTTGCTCACCACGTTGGTGAATACCAGACCCATGATGCCAAAGGGCGCCAGATTGATGATCCAGCGGACAATGGTGGAAACCGCATCCGCCGTGTTGCTCATAAATACCTTGGTGGTGTCCGTGCCCAGCTTCTTCATGGCAACGCCAAACAGGCAGGCCCACAGCAGGATGCCAATATAGTTGCCGTTCATGATAGATGCAATGGGGTTGGAAACGATGTTGGACAGCAGCGTATGCATGACCTCGCCAAGGCCCTGAGGAATCACCTCAGCCTCAGCCGCTTCTGCCAGCACCAGCGTCTGCGGGAACATCTTGCTGGTTACCACGCTAAGTGCTGCTGCCACAAAGGTCGTGAGCATGTAGAGCCATACCACGGTGCCAAAGCGGCGATCCAACCGGGAGGACCCCTGTGCCAATGCGCTGGCCACGATCACAAAGACCAGCACCGGAGCAATTCCCTTCAGCGCGCCGACAAACAGGTTGCCCAGCTCCTCCAGCCAAACGGCTCCGGGGCAAACCAGTGCCAAAATTGCACCGACCACCAGACCAATGGCAATGCGCAAAATCAGACTGACGCTGTTATAGGCAGCGGCAACCTTTTTGGCTGCTTTTACAAATTGATTCATGTTGTACATCTTCTCTCTTTCCAAATCTACGCCGCATGCATCGCTCCTATTTTTGAGCCAATCCTCAGCGGCGATTGCGAAGCGTGTTCTATTATACTGCGAATTTTGTAGATTGCAAGAGGCGGACATATGTATTTACACCATGAACATAGAAATATGTCGCTTTTCTTTCAAATTCGTGCATATTTTCTGTCTGTAGCCCGTTTTTTGACATCCCGCAGTCACCGTTCCCCGTCCAAAGTCCGGATTAGGCAGCAAAAAGGAGCCGCCTGACGCAGCTCCTTTCTCCTGAGTTTTCTACTTAAATCGCATTCGCTTCACACTGGGACAGGAAATCGCGGATTGTCCGAATATAGTCCTCCGCCTTTAGGACTGTGGACAGATGTCCGCCTGAGACATAGGCAATCTTCGGTTCCTGCATCAGCTGCACCAGATCTGCCTGCATTTTTCCGGAGAAGAAGTCCTGATCCGGCAAAATCAGCAGAATTTTTCCTTTCAGCAGCCGAAAATTCTCGGCCGTCACCGGCGTTTGATGCATCAAATCCGCCAGCAGTCCCGAAATATGGACGTCCTTCTCCTGGGCATAGTCCTTAAAGATCGTCTCAAACATATCCTGCGCATAGGCAATCTCTTCTTTGCTTTCATTCCGGATGTGGCCCATTCCGGCCCGAATCAGCTTTGGCTTGAGCTTCTCATAATTGCAGCGCTTCATATACCATAGCATAACAGGCGCAAGGAAGTATTTTCTTTTCAGACTTTTTAGCGTAGCTTCGTCCATGCCGCCGGTGGAAATTAGCACCAGGCCGCCCGTCTCCCCGGGATATTTTTGAACATAGATCTGCGCAACCATGCCGCCGTCACTGGCGCCAATCAAGATTGGCTGCACAATGCCGAGGGCTTGAAAGAATGCGTGCATCCCGGTCACCAGGGCCTGGTTGGTCCGAAGCTCCATGGGATAGTCAAACAGCAGCACCTGGTAGTCCCGGGACAGGTCATCCACATAATCCATCCACATCTCCAGAGTGTTCATTCCGCCATTGAGCAGCACCAGCGTTTTTCCGTGTTCCGTTCCGCTCCGTATATAGCGGAAGTTTGCGCCATCCACAGTCACCTGCTCACTGGGATGCACCGCCAAAAAGGATTTAAGTTTTTCTGAAAACAGCATGTTGTGTCCCCCGCCTTTTTCCGTAGTTATATTAAGCTAACTCTTGCTGTCATTATAGCACCTTTTCGGCTATTTTCAAGCGCAGAACGATTGAATTCCTTGACATTGACAAATCGGGACGTTATCACGCCAGCTTCATATACAGCAGCGGATACGGATTCCCTTCCTCGTCCAAATCCGTTCGTTTATAGGTCTGAAACCCCATGTGCTGATAAAAGCCAACGGCCTGTGGGTTCTGCTCATTCACCGTGACCTCTTGAACCCCATAATGCGCAATGCCGTATTGCAGAAGCTGCCTGCCAAGTCCTTGTCCTCTTTTGCGATTCGCCAGAAAGAGCATTTCCAGGCGACGTCCTTCCGTACCCATAAAGGCCACCGGTTTTCCATCCTCCTCTTCCGCGACGATCAGATGTGCAACTCCCATCAGCGCTTGGGGGACGTAGTCCTTAATTTGACGGATCTCCGCCTCCGAAAGGAACAGATGCGTCGCCCGGACAGCGTCCTCCCAAACGCACAAAAGCGCCTCCAGCAGCTGCGGGCTTCTTTCCTGAACTTCATATTGTTTCATATTGCTTTCCTCCCGGTGTCATACGTGCTGTTTCCTTCATTATACGAATCTGCCGGGAGCTTCGCAACCGCGGATGGAGTATTTCCCACAAATCTTCGCTGATTCGGTTTCAGCAAAAACGGTACCATGCACAAAACTGCACATGGTACCGTTCTTTTTATTTTTCCCCATCCGGGCGATAGGGCGGCTTTCCCTGATAGGCATAGGGATTGACTGCGGTTCCCGCGTCCACCTCTTCCAGCCATTTAAACGGCTCTGTCCGGAAGGCATTCCAGGTATCCTCATTCATCGGTCCCTGCATCGCCGGGAAGGTATACCGCCAGTAGTTGGTTCTGGCAATGTATTTCTCGTCCTGCTGCCCCGCGTTCACGTCGCCCATTTCATTGGCGGCAATCCGCAGCAGCGAGCCGTACTGCTCCGAAACCGTATGAAGCTTCAAATCCTCCACAAAGAGCTTTTTCAGCGGCCGTTTCGCCAGGTTTGCCATGATGGTACGGTTCTCATAGGGCATCCGCTTCCACATTCGCGCAATCTCCCAGGCCCGCTCCATCACCCGGTCCTTTTTCACTACCTCGGACACCATGCCGAAGTCCAGCATATTCTGCGCAGTAAACTGCCGGGTGGTCATCATATAATAGTTGCCCCGTTTGGTGCCGAAATAATGCTGCACCATCAGGCCCATTCCGTCGCCAGGTACCAAGCCGCCATGGGCATGGGGCACCTCCATCACGGTATCCTCTGCGGCAATGGTCACGTCACAGAGCATGGCAGAATCCCAGTGGAAGCCCGGTCCGGGAATCGCGCCGATGGTGGGCACATCCAGATCAAAGACCATGTTCTTAATGAGGTTGGTATCATCGAAATACTGGTGCTGGAACCGCTGGGTGGGCAGCTCGGAATAGGTTTCCCAGCCGTTGGGGTCGGACTCGATCATCCAGGTATCTCCGATGTGGGTAAAGATGATGATCTCGTTCTTCACATCCATGGACAAAATCCGCACCAGCTGAGAAATTGCCCGGTGGGACATGCCCGAATGCTTCATGGGGCCGTTGTTGGTTTTCCAGGTTACCTGCAGAATTCCGTCCTCCCGGTAGAGATCCGCAAAATCCTGGAACCATTTCGCGTATTCCTCCAGCTCCGGAAGCTTTACATAGTCCGCCAAAGGTTTTGCCATTATATGTTCCTCCTTATGTTTCATAGATTGCAGCCGGTTTCCCGGATTGATTACAAATAGCCAAGTTTACGTGCTCCATCCCGCAGTTCCGCCCGGAAATCCGGGTGCGCAATAGCAATGAGCGCATCGGCCCGCTCCCGAATCGAACGTCCCCGCAGCTCCGCCACGCCGTATTCCGTGACAATGGTATCCGCCAGATTCCTGGAAATGGACACAGCTGCTCCCGGGGTCAGCGTGACCTTAATTCGGGAAATTGTGCCGCCCTTCGCCGTGGAGGAAAACGCAATAATGCCCCGTCCCCCTTTGGAATGCAGCGCTCCGAACGCAAAGTCCGATGCGCCGCCGGTCCCGCTCCATTGAACCGGCCCAATGGATTCCGAGCAAATCTGCCCCGTAAGATCCATTTCCAGTGCGGTATTCACCGAGATCATGTGATCCTGTTTGGCAATGATAAAGGGATCATTGGTGTAAGACGCCGGCATAATCCGGCAGGAAGGCGTCTCTGATATGGTCTGATACAGATGATCGTCTCCCAGTGCAAAGCAGGCAATGCTCTCGCCCGGATCCACCGTCTTATACCGCCCTGTGACGTTGCCCTGCTCTATCAGGTCCGCCATGGTGGAGGAAAACAGCTCCGAATGAATTCCCAAATCGTTCCGAGTAAACAGGTGCTTGCCCACAGCATCCGGCAGACCGCCAATTCCCAGCTGGAAGGTGTCTCCGTCATGGATCATATCTGCAATGTACGCGCCGATTGCCTCGTCGGTGGCAGAGGGCTTTGAGCGCGGAATGGTCAGGATCGGAGAATCCGCTACATAGCAGCAGGCAACCCGCTCAATCGGAATGTCCACGCCGCCGCGAACGCGCCGGAACCGTGGATTGATTTCCAGGATCACCGTCTTTGCGCAGGACAGCGCCTCCCGCTCGAACATTTGACAATAGGGAATCTGGAAGTTTCCGTTCTCGTCCATGTCCGTCACCTTGGCAATGAACACATTGTTGGGCTTGTAAGCCGTCCGTAAAGACATATAATTGTGAAGATCTGAGGGAAGATAAGAGGTAATCCCCAGCGCATGCCCTTCCCGGAAGTTCGTGTGATAAAAGTGGCCCAAGGTCAGAATGTGCCCCGCAGTGGCCGGGTCCCGGAGATAGGCATAGTCGTTATCCTTGCTTTTGATGAGCGTTACGCCCTCCAGCCGCGGAATAATGTCCTCCAGATGGTTTAGAAACACCACCGGCTCGGTGATCGCGCCAGACACCGCAATGATATCTCCGGAGTGGATGAGGGCTTGGGCCTCCGCGAGGGTCTTTTTCTTGGTTGCATACTGCTCCTGAGGCGTCATAAGGAAACCTCCATTCGTTTGGAATAGGATTATTCTTTGTTTCTATCATATCATTGGATTTTTCCGGGCGCAAATATCAAAACAGCTTGTGTCGTTATAACAAAAATGTTATAATAGCAGCATTAAGGAGGGGGGACGTTCCATGACTTCATTGCAGCTTCAATATTTTCTCACGGCAGCAGATTGCATGTCTTTTTCCCAGGCATCGGAGAAGCTATACGTATCCCAGCCTGCGGTAAGCCGTCAAATTAAACTGCTGGAGCAGGAATTGGGCTGTCAGCTTTTTGACCGCGCCAGAAAAAACGCCATTCGCCTGACCCCCGCAGGCATTGTATTTCAGGATGCATTTTCCCAGATGCAGGCCCTCTACACCCGCGCCGCAGAAACGGCCCAGGCACTCTCCACCCACTGCCCCATGCAGCTGAAAATTGGAATCGGAAGCGGCTGGGATATGAGTACCGCTCTGCTCCAGGCCAAGCGTCAGGTTACTCAGCACTATCCCCAGGCAGAGCTGCTGTTTGAAAGTCAGGATTTCCGGGAGCTGCGCCACCGAATCCGCACCGGTGAGCTGGACGCGATGATCTGCACCAAAACAAGCCTCATGGACTTTGACGGGCTGGAGGTGCAAAAGCTCGCCAATTTGGAAAGCCGCGCCTATGTGCGCAAGGGGCTGCTCTGTCCAGAAGGGCAGGCGATTACCGCCGCCGATTTTCAGGGGCAGACGCTTTTGATGCTTTCTCAGGAGGAGTCCCCCATGGCCATGGAGCTGGCTCTCCTGCAATTTCAGGCCAGACAGATTACCGTTGTCCCCAAATATCTGCCCAACCGGGACAGCATTCTGCAAGCGCTGCTGTTGGGCGAAGGCGTTACGGTGTTTGATCCCTATATGCGCTTTGCCAACGATCCCCGGCTGACCTGGTTCAATTTGGAGGATGACATCCCCGTCTGCGTTGTTTGGAGTAAGCACAACCCGAATCCGCTGCTCCATCTTTTCGCCGATTCCATGGAGCGGGCCTTGCAGGCAGAATAAGATCCCCCAGAACAGACCTTGCCGCAGTCCATTCTGGGGGATATCATCTTGATTTACTTTTCCTTCACCGCAATCCAGATTTCGCAGTGATAATTGGGGTCTGAAATGTTCTCCGACGAATAAACCTCAAACTCCACATTCTCCGCATATTCATACTGTGTACTCTGGGGGAAGAACTCCGTGACGATCCGATGATAGGTTTCGATAAACGCATCGGGCATCTTTCCCTTGCTGGTGAATACCGCATAGGTGTTCGCAGGAATCGTTACAACCTCCAGGTCCTCATCAATTTTCCTTCCGTCATACTCCACGCCGATTCCATAGGGAAACTGTTTTCCGTCCAGCTCAGAGGAAAAGCAAATGCCAAGCAGCCCCTTCATCACCGGATTAGCCGGGATGCAGGCAATCAGCCGTCCCATGGTTCCGTCAGCGCCATACTCCTGCCACATGGCCGTAATGTCCGGCGTTGCATTGGCCGCCATGGGCTTACCCACCCGCTTCCGTTTGCAGACTACCTCAAACGCATCTCTTTTTTCGATTCTGTAATCCATTTTGCTGCCTCCTGTTAGCGTTAGTTTCACAGACAGAGGCGTAAAGATTTTAACATTGCCGCTTCGTTTTGCCTCACTGGGTGCAATGCCATGGAACCGGGTAAAGGCACGGGAAAAGCTCTCCGGCGTATCATAGCCGTACTTCATTGCAATGTCAACGATCTTGCCATTCCCTCTGGACAGCTCTTCCCCCGCAAGGGAGAGCCGACGCATGCGAATATAATCGCCTAGTGAAAACCCGCAAAGAATGCCGAATACTCTTTGAAAGTGAAACGGAGAGGAGTACGCGCGCTTTGCCACCTCTTCCATATCAATTTCTTCGGTGATGTTCTCTTCCACATAGTCAATTGCACGTTGTATACCTTGTATCCAGTTCATCTCTTCACTCCCTGTCTGTGAGAACAGTCTATCAGAATCCAGCGCCCATTTCTTGATTTTATGTGCGCTTTGATGTTATGGAACGGCTGTTTTCCCATTCCAGCAGCCATCCTACCACAGATTTTGTCTTTACTGAAACTGAATTAAGTCACAATCGAGGTACTGCACCGCTTTCGTGCAGTACCCCGTTTTATATTCGGGCATCCCCGTATAAATGTCTTACGGGTCCCTGGTTTTCTCCTGCAGCTTCAGATAGTAGCTGCGAATCATCTCCATAAGCCGCAGTGCCGCATCGGATTGAAACTGCCCTTTCTTTGTGGCAATTCCAATCTTTGACGAGGCGAAATCATCCACAATCGGCACCCCCGCCGGTACGTGACTCACCGCGCAGCCCAAGCCTTTCACCCCCTGGCCGATTGAATAGGGCGCCAGCATAATTCCCAGGCCATCGTCCACCAGAAGCCCCGCCAGATCCTCGCCGCAGCCCTCATAGGTAATATGGGGATGAAAGCCAGCCAGATGGCACAGCGCCACAATTTCGCTTTGCATATCGTAGCCCACATTGCTGATGATAAAATGTTCCGCCGAAAGCTCCGATAAATGGACGCCATCCCGTTCCGCCAGCGGATGGTTGGGCGGAAACCGAACCATCATCCGGTCCCACCGGTCGTTCCCGTGTGACTGCAAAGTTGATCTCGCCTTCCTCCAGAGAGCGTTGAATCTGCCCCTCTGAAAGGATTTTACAGAAAATATGGACGTTAGGATGCTCCAGTAAAAAGTCCCGAACGATATTTTTCAGGAACACCGACTCGGCAATGCCAATGCGGACCGCACCATATTCCAGTCCCGCCCGCGCCCGGGTTGCATCCACCGAGGAGGACAAGAGGTTCAGCGCTTCAATGGCTGCCGTTAAAAACGCCTGCCCGTCCATGGTCAGGAAGATATGGTTGCCCTTTCGCTCAAACAGCGGAAATCCAATGTCCTGCTCCAAGGCCGCAATGGATCGGCTCAGGGCGGACTGGGTGACATGGAGCACGTCTGCGGCCTTGGTAAAGCTCCCATACTGCGCCACCGCCTTGAAGTAATTCAGCTGCATGATTTCCATGTTCGGCCCTCCCAAGGTCATTCCTAAAACTCATGATATGTTGTAGTTATACGCATTTGACTTCATAACCCTCTGCCGATATAATGAAGTCATAACCGACAAAAAACTACAGTAAGTATATCACTGATTTGTCGGATATGTCAATCACCGGACCAGTCTCCCAGGGAGAGGCTCCGGAATTTATGTACAGGAGGACCCGAAATGAAAAGAATGCTTTCCGTGCTGCTGACGCTGGCCATGCTGCTGAGTCTTGCCGCTTGCGGCGGCGGCTCCGCTACCTCTGGCGCTGCCGACTCCGGCGCAAAGACGAACGTCGCTTCTGCCGAAACAAAGCAGGAGACTCCCGCTGATGCAGGCGCCCAGGACGATACCCCTGCTCCCGCCGAGGATTCCGGCGAACCCAAGGAGCTTCGGGTGGGCACCCTGGATTCCACCGACAACTTTGATCCATGTTCCAACTCCGACTGTGCCCTGGGCCTGATGCTGGTCTATGACACCGTTCTGAAGCTGAACTATGAAACCATGGAGGTAGAGCCTTGTATCGCCACCGAGTGGAACTGGGTAGACGACACCACCCTGGAGCTGACCATCCGGGATGATGTAACCTTCTCCAACGGCGACGCCCTGACCCCCGATGATGTACTCTATTCCCTCTCCCGCTTTATCTATGAGAACGATCAGTTTGATCCGGGCTATGACGTCATCGACTTTGACGCCAGCACCGTTGACGGCAACAAGCTGACCCTGAAGCTGAAAGAGGTTGACGCCGACTTCCTGCTGGAGCTGGCCAATGACCGTTGGGCTTCCGTGGTCAACGAGGACTATGTAAAGGCAAATCCCGATTCCTTCTGGGATGCTCCCTGCGGCTCCGGCCCCTACACCTGCCTGGAGAACGTAGACGGCTCCCATTCCACCTATCAGCGCCGCGAGGACTACTGGGGCGACCTGCCCAGCGCCTCCACCATCACCGTTCAGAACTACTCTGAGGCCACCACTATGATGGCTGACTTTGAAACCGGCGCGCTGGATATTGCGCTGGATGTGGGCGAAACCGATTATCAGACTGCCATCGACGGCGGCTATGGCGACGACGTTCAGGGGAAAACCTTTAAGACCTGGGACCTGCTGGCCCTGTGTCTGCCCCAGTACATGGATATGTTCCAGGACGCCAAGCTCCGTGAGGCCATTTCCCTGTCCATCGACACCCAGGCCATCACCAATGCAGTATACGGCTCCATGGGCCAGGTCGCCGACTCCATCCTCATCTCCGGCTGCGATTACTATGAGCCAATCGGCGTGCACGAATACAACCCCGAAAAGGCCAAGGAGCTGCTGAAAGAGGCTGGCTATGAAAACGGACTGGACATGAAAGTGGTTATCCCCTCCATGCCTGCCAATGACAAGTGTGCTGAGATCATCCAGGCTTACTTCAGCGAGGTAGGCATCAACCTCAGCGTAGAGTCCTATGACTTTGCCACCGCAATTCCGATTCTTATGTCCAACGGCACCGACATTTCCATCTTCGGCACCGGCGGCGGCACCTATACCGCCAAGATGATTACCACCACCATCGGTGAGACTTCCACCAACGGCGGCGCCCGGGTAGAGGACAAGGAGTTCAACGACTATCTCAATGCTGCTGCCACCACCCAGGACACCAAGGTTCGCCAGGAGAACTACACCAAGGCCGCTCAGTGGGCCTTTGATAACTACTGGACGCTGCCCATCAGCTATGCCGAGGCTGGCAGCATCTATCACGGCAACATCAGCAATGTTACCGGCCTGGTTGCCCGCAGCGTAGACCTCGCCGCTGTGGTTGTAGGCTAAGCCAGTCAGAAACGCGAATTCATACGCTTTGCATTGGGGGTACAGCCATGTACCCCCAATGTGATAACACGGAGGAATATCCATGGTTAAATTTATTCTCAAGCGGCTGCTGTGGGTCATCCCGGTCATGCTGGGCGTTATCTTCATCGTCTTTGCCATTGACCGATTCTCCCCCGGCGATCCGGTTGCCGCAGAGCTTGGCTCCGGCTATACCCAGGAGCAGTATGACGCCAAGGAGGCGGAATTGGGTCTGGACAAACCGTTCTTCATCCAGTTTGGCAACTATGTGCTGGGCATCGTTCAGGGGGACCTAGGCCACTCCTATCACACCGGTCTTTCCGTCACCGGCTCCATCGCTGAGCGTTTCCCCATTACCCTCAAGCTGGCCGTGATCTCTATTCTCATTGCCGTGGGTCTGGGCATCCCCTTTGGTGTGATTTCCGCCACAAAGCAGTATTCCTGGGCGGATAAGCTGGTCACCACCTTTTCTCTGATCTTCGCCGCCATGCCCGGCTTCTGGCTGGCCCTGATGCTGATTATCTGCTTTGCCATCCAGATTAAGCTGTTCCCCGCCTCCGGCTATGAAGGCTGGAAGTGCTGGGTTCTGCCTGCGCTTGCCTCTGGCTTGTCGTTTATCGCCACCATTACCCGTATGACCCGCTCCTCCATGCTGGACGTGGTACGTCAGGACTACATCACCACAGCCCGTGCCAAGGGCGTGGCAGAGGGCACTGTGGTACGGAAGCATGCGCTGCGGAATGCCCTGATTCCGATTATCACCACCATCGGCTTCCAGTTTGGCATTTTGGTCGCCGGTTCTGTCATCGTCGAAACGATCTTTAACATGCCCGGTATGGGTTCTCTGATGATGACCGCCATTAACAACAAGGATTATCCCGTTATTGAGGGCTGCGTACTGGTACTGTCCTTCCTGATCTGCATCATCAATCTGATTACAGACATCGCCTATGGCATTGCAGATCCCAGGATTATGGCCCAGTATACCGGCGGCAAAAAGAAAAAGGCAAAGGAGGCGTCCAAATGAGCCGTGTATCCACGCAAACCCAGGCTGGGGCCGTAGATCAAAGCCCCGAGCTGGAGGATCTCAGGAAGCGCAGTCAATTCTGGGACATCTGGCGCAGACTTCGCCGGAATAAGCTAGCCATGCTGGGACTCATCATTGTACTGATTCTGGTGCTGTCCGCCATCTTTGCCAACTTTATCGCCCCCTATGACTATGCCCAGCAGGACCTCACCAACATGAAGGCATGGCCCTGCCGGGAGCATCTTCTCGGCACCGATGACTACGGCCGGGATATCCTCTCCCGTATTATTTACGGTGGCCGGGTTTCCCTGCTGGTGGCAATTCTCTCCATCGTCTTTGGTCTGGTGGTCGGCGGTATTCTCGGCATCTCCGCCGGATACTTTGGCGGCATCTATGATGGTGTTGTAATGCGAATCATGGACATCGTCATGGCCATTCCAGGCTTTCTTCTGGCCGTATGTATCTCCGCCGCCCTTGGCTCCGGTGTGCTGAACACCGCCATTGCCATCGGCATCGGCTGTGTGCCCGGCTATGCCCGATTGCTCCGTGCGCTGGTGCTGTCCATTCGGGAGCAGGAATATGTAGAGGCTGCCCGGGCCACCGGTGCCTCGGACCTTCGGATCATGTTCCGGCAGATCGTCCCCAATATTCTCTCCCCGGTAATCGTGGAATCCACCCTGCGCATCGGCGGCTGTATTCTGATGATTTCCTCCCTCTCCTTCATTGGACTGGGTGTACAGCCTCCCACCCCCGAATGGGGTTCCATGCTCTCTGCCGGACGGGCGCTGATCCGTTCGTTCTGGCCCATCGTCACCTTCCCGGGTCTTGCCATTATGCTGACGCTGTTTGGCTTTAACCTGTTCGGTGACGGCCTTCGGGATGCACTGGATCCCAAGCTGAAAAACTAAGGAGGACTGGATATGAACGATTACATACTGGAAATTCGGGATCTGGCCATCCATTTCTATACGGACGACGGAGATGTCGCTGCGGTAGGCGGCGTAGACCTGAAGCTGGAACGGGGCGATACCCTGGGTCTGGTGGGAGAAACCGGTGCCGGAAAAACAACCACTGCAAAGGGAATTCTCCGGCTGATCCCCAATCCCCCCGGAAAGATTATCTCCGGTGAAATTCTCTATAACGGCGAGGACCTGCTGAAAAAAAGCGAAAAGGAAATGCAGAAAATCCGCGGCGGCCAAATCTCCATGATTTTTCAGGATCCCATGACCGCACTGAACCCGGTGCTGCGGGCCGACGAGCAGATTGCCGAGGTCATTCGCCTCCACAGTAAATGTTCCAAGGCCGAATCCCTTACCAGGGCGCTGGAGATGCTGGAGAAGGTCGGCATTCCCGCCAGCCGCGGCAAGGACTTTCCCCATCAGTTCTCCGGCGGCATGAAGCAGCGCGTGGTCATCGCCATGGCGCTGGCCTGCAACCCCAAGCTGCTGCTGGCCGACGAGCCAACCACCGCTCTGGACGTCACCATCCAGGCCCAGGTGCTGGATATGATGAAGGGCCTCAAGGAGGAGTTTGGCACCTCTATGATTCTCATCACCCACGACTTGGGTGTTGTAGCGGAAACCTGCAACAAGGTTGCCGTCATGTACGCCGGAAAGATTGTGGAAAGCGGCACCATTGAGGACATTTTCCGCCGCACCGCCCATCCCTATACCAAGGGTCTGTTCAACTCCCTGCCCTCGCTGGATAAGAAGATTCACCGGCTCCAGCCCATTCGCGGACTGATGCCGGATCCGGCCAATCTGCCCACCGGCTGTGCCTTCCATCCCCGCTGTCCCTACGCCGACGCCGCCTGCGCCCAGAGTGCGCCGGAATTCCGTGAAGTGGAACCCGGTCATTTCTGCCGGTGCAGCCATGCAGGCAAAGGACTGGGGCTATACTTCCCCGACGAGGCCGTCAATGAAAACGCCTACGAAAAGGGACTTCCGGTATCCAACCCCGGAAATGATATTCTCGGGAAGGAGGCAGCAACGTGAGCAATCTGTTGGAAGTTTCTCATCTGAAAAAATACTTTAAGACCCCCGCCGGTATGCTCCACGCAGTGGACGACGTATCCTTCTCCATTCCGCAGGGGCAAACCCTGGGCGTGGTCGGAGAGTCCGGCTGCGGCAAGTCTACCCTGGGCCGCGTGGTTCTTGGGCTGCTGGACGCCACCGAAGGCTCCATTACCTTTGACGGTCAGGAGGTCACCAATGCCTCCGGCCGAAAGCGGAAAGCCCTTCGGCGGGACATGCAGCTGATTTTTCAGGACCCCTTTTCCTCGCTGAATCCTCGGATGTGCGTCTTTGATCTGATTGCAGACCCCATTCGCATCTACAAGCTGTCAAAAACCAAGGAAGAGCTTCAAAAGCAGGTCTTTTCTCTGATGGATACCGTCGGTCTGGCGCGGCGGCTGGCCTATGCCTATCCCCATGAGCTGGACGGCGGACGGCGGCAGCGGATTGGCATTGCCCGAGCCCTGTCTCTGGAGCCTCGCTTTATCGTCTGTGACGAGCCGGTTTCTGCCCTGGATGTGTCGATTCAGGCCCAGATTTTAAATCTGCTTCAGGATCTGCAGGAGGAAAAGGGCCTCACCTACATCTTTATTACCCATGATCTCTCTGTGGTCAAGCACATTTCCAATGAGATTCTGGTGATGTATCTGGGCACCGTGGTGGAAAAGTGCGATGCAGACGAGCTGTTCGATCATCCGCTGCATCCCTACACCAAGGGTCTGTTGTCCGCAATTCCCATTCCCAGCCTGGATGTCCACAAAAAGCGCATCCTTATGCAGGGAGAGCTGACTTCCCCGGTGGAACCCAAGCCCTGCTGCCGCTTCGCTTCCCGCTGTCCCTATGCCACGGAGCAGTGCCACGCCCAGCAGCCGCCCCTGGAGGAGATTGCACCGGGCCATCAGGTGGCATGCTTCCGTACCAGGGAACTGTCCGATTCATAAACGCACCCCGCTGCCGTTTTCCATGCGGCACGTGAAAAGAAGGAGGTTATTCCAATGAAAAAAAGAAAGGCTGTCGTACTCTATGGCTCCCTCACCGGCAACACCGAGATGGTGGGCAAGGCCATGGCAGAGGTGCTGG
>CAVEIY010000041.1:0-14001 GCA_963615825.1 Flexilinea sp. | reverse complement strand
CTTCCTGCCGGAATGCATTCTTCCGGAGCATCTTGCTACCATTGTAATTCAAGCCTATAGAAAATTCAAGCGAAAAATTCTAATTTCGTATAAGTTTTTGCGAAAAAAGCGAATTTTCGGCGTTTTGTGATTTTATGACGATACAAACGTCTGATACAAGACAAACGAGCGGAATCAGTGCAAATTCCGCCGGAAATCTCTTTACAAAACCATGGAAATCCCCTATAATAAATCAGATATATTGGGGGCGTGCTGCCATTTTTCCCGGAGGGATTTTGAGGCCGCCCTGAAAGACGTTTGAGGTGCATTGTATGACCGATTTGAATAAACTGCGGAATTTTTCGATCATTGCCCATATTGACCACGGAAAGTCTACCCTGGCAGACCGGCTGCTGGAGGAGTGCCAGGCGGTGGAGGCCCGGGAAATGGAGGACCAGATTCTCGACAACATGGATCTGGAGCGGGAGCGGGGCATTACCATTAAGGCCCGGGCGGTCCGGCTAAAATATACGGCGGACGATGGGGAGACGTATATTCTCAATCTCATCGACACTCCGGGGCATGTGGACTTTAACTATGAGGTGTCCCGTTCGCTGGCGGCCTGCGAGGGCGCGGTGCTGGTGGTGGATGCCTCCCAGGGCGTAGAGGCGCAGACCCTGGCCAACACCTATCTTGCCATTGACGCGGGGCTGGAGGTGCTGCCGGTTATCAACAAGATTGACCTTCCTGCGGCGGATCCCCAGCGGGTCAAGCAGGAGATTGAGGATATCATCGGGCTTCCTGCGGAGGATGCCCCGGAGATTTCTGCGAAAAACGGCATCAACATCCGTTCGGTGCTGGAGATGATCGTAAAAGATTTGCCTGCGCCTACCGGAGATCGGACAAAGCCGCTGCGTGCGCTGATTTTTGACAGCCAGTATGACAGCTATAAGGGCGTCATCGTCTATTTCCGCGTGATGGACGGCGTGATTTCCCAGGGCATGGACGTCAAAATGATGTCCGGCGGTGCGGTCTATAAGGTGGTAGAGGTTGGCTATCTTCACCCCAAAGGCATGGAGCCTACGGATGCGCTGGGCGCAGGCGAGGTTGGCTATTTTACCGCTTCCATCAAGACCGTTTCCGATACCCGGGTGGGCGATACGGTCACTGGGGCGGAGAATCCTGCGGCGGAACCCCTTCAGGGCTATAAGGAAGTGCAGCCCATGGTGTTCTCCGGCGTGTATCCGGCCGATGGCTCCAAATATCCGGAGCTGCGGGATGCATTGGAAAAGCTCAAGCTCAATGATGCGTCGCTGTCCTATGAGCCGGAAAGCTCGGTGGCGCTGGGCTTTGGCTTCCGGTGCGGCTTCCTGGGCCTGCTTCACATGGAGATCATTCAGCTGCGGCTGGAGCGGGAGTTCAATCTGGACCTGATTACCACAGCCCCCAGCGTTGTCTATCGGGTCACCAAAACCGATGGTTCCGTCCACATGATTGATAACCCCTTGAACTATCCGGATCCCACGGAGATTGAGACGGCTGAGGAGCCGTTTGTGCGGGCCTCCATCATTACGCCGCCGGAGTATGTGGGCGCGATTATGGAGATCTGCCAGGAGCGCCGGGGGGAGTATCTGGACCTGACCTATCTGGACCAGAGCCGGGTAGAGCTGCACTATGATATGCCCCTGAACGAGATTATCTTTGACTTCTTCGATTGTCTGAAATCCAAAACCCGGGGCTATGCGTCCCTGGACTATGAGGTAACCGGCTATCGGGTCAGCAACCTGGTGAAGCTGGACATCCTGCTCAACGGCGAGGTGGTGGACGCGCTGTCCTTTATCCTCCATGCGGATAAGGCCTATGCCCGTGCCAGAAAAATCTGCGAAAAGTTGAAGGAGAACATTCCGCGCCAGCTCTTTGAAATCCCGGTACAGGCGGCCATTGGCTCCAAGATCATTGCCCGGGAAACCATTAAGGCCCTGCGGAAGGACGTACTGGCCAAGTGCTACGGCGGCGATATCACCCGAAAGAAGAAGCTGCTGGAGAAGCAGAAGGAAGGCAAAAAGCGGATGCGCAGCTTTGGTACGGTGGAGGTTCCCCAGGAGGCGTTTATGGCCGTGCTGAAGCTGGATTCGGAATAAGGAGGGACATCTGTGGCAAAACAAAAAATAACCTCACAGAAGAAATCCCTGGGCATCTATGTCCACATTCCTTTTTGCCGGAGCAAGTGCGTTTATTGCGATTTCTATTCTCTGCCCAAAAGCCAGAAAACCGTAGAGCTGATGGACCGGTATGTGAAAGCGCTCCAGCAGCACATCCGGGAGGGCGGTGCAAGAGCGCCCCAGTATGAGGTGGATACGGTTTATTTCGGCGGCGGCACCCCCAGCTATTTCGGCTCTGAGCGGCTGAAAGAGGTGTTGTCGGAAATTACCCGGCGGTTTAACGTTTCCAAATCCGCAGAGATTACGCTGGAGGCCAATCCGGATTCCATTACGGATAAGGGCTGCAAGCGGCTGATTCAGGCGGGCTTTAACCGGATTTCCATTGGCGTACAGAGCAATAACGATCAGATTTTGAAGGTGCTGGGGCGGCCCCATAGCTTCCGGCAGGCGGTGAAGGCGGTGGAAATCGCCCGGACGGCTGGCTTTGACAATCTGTCGCTGGACCTGATGTATGGACTTCCCGGACAATCCCCCCAGCAGTGGGCGGACTGCTTAGGCTCTATCATTGATCTGCACCCGGATCATATTTCCGCCTATGGCCTGACGCTGATGCAGGGAACGCCGCTGTATCAGTATCGGGATCAGGCGGCGCTTCCCAACGATGACGCTCAGGCGTCCATGTATCTCTACGGCGTTTCCACCATGGAGGCTTATGGCTATCACCAGTATGAGATATCCAACTTTGCCAAAACCGGGCGGGAATGTCAGCACAACCTGAAATACTGGCTGGGCGGAGAGTATATGAGCTTTGGCCCTTCGGCGGCATCGGATTTTGCGGGCACCCGGTATACCTTTGCCTCCAATCTGCCCCAGTACATCAAGGCAGTGAACACAGGCGACACCATTACCACGGAGTGCGAATATGTTCCCATTAAGGAGCGGGCCGGTGAATATGTCATGCTCCGGATGCGCACGATTTACGGTATTGAGCGGGAGGAGTATGAGCGCACATTCCTGATGCCCTTTGATCCACTGGAGAAGGTCATGGCATTCTATCGCGGAAGGGGCCTGACCGCGTTTAAGGACGGCAGATGGCATCTGACGCCCCAGGGAATGCTGGTATCCAATCAGCTCATCGGACAGCTGATTGAGGCGCAGACCAAATCTACGCCCCTTTCCCCTCATCGGTTCTAAGGCAATGAATAATAAAGCGCTGCGGCAGAATGTGTTCTGCCGCAGCGCTTTTGTGTGCAATTAAATGTTGTAAGCCGCCATAAATGCCGAGTAGTTGGCATAGCGCATGTTGCCCTTGAGGAATTCACCGGGGGTATTGAGGAGCTGCTGGCTCTGCATACCGTGGGCGCGGGTGATCTGCGCATCGCCTACAATGTAGAACTCCGGCGCAGTGCCAAAGAACGCTTCGGCCTCATCCACACAGGGACGAACGCCTGCGTTGACCACCACGGAATCGAAGGGAACCTCGCCGGTGGAGCCGTCCTTGTTCTGATAAACCGCTTTGCCGCCGTCCACGGAGAGAATCTGCGCGTGCTCAATGGTGTGAATGGCGGAATACTTTTCGGTGAGATACCGGCGGGTCTGCATGGCGTCGTGTCCGCCGCAGTTGCTGGCCGCCACCGAGCGGGTAATCAGGGTGACCTGATGGCCGGTATCGTTTAGGTACATGGCGCATTCAAAGGCCGTCATGGTACCGCCGACAATGACCACGTTTTTCCCAAGCTCCGCTTCCTTGCCAAAGACCTCGATGGGATGAAGGGCTTCTTTTCCACCGGGGATGTCCAGATGCTTGGGGGCCGCACCGGTGGCTGCAATAACCGCATCATAGCCGCCGTATTCGATCATTTCCGGGGTAGCCTCGGTGTTCAGGCGGATGTCAACGCCCAGCTTTTCACACTGGAGAATCTCCCAGTTCTTGAAGCGCTGAATGCCCCACTTGCCATATACATAGTCTGAGTGAATGGCCTGACCGCCCAAAATGCCGGATTTTTCAAACAGGGTGACCTGATGGCCCCGCTGAGCGCAGACCATGGCAGCCCGCATGCCAGCCGGTCCGCCGCCGATAATCGCAACCTTTTTCCCGCCCTGGCTGGGACGGAACATATCGTCAAAGACATTTTCCAGGCCGAATACGGGGTTGACGGCGCAAATGGCGCTGTGGCAGCAGTCGCAGCGGAGGCAGGGAGTGATATCCTCGGGCCGCTGCTGGATGATCTTCTGGAGATAATCCGGGTCGCAGTTGTAGGTACGCGCCATGAATACCATGTCGCATTTGCCTTCCTCAATGGCGCGCTCAATGACATCGGGATCCTGGAAGCCGCAGGCCGCGCCGATCACCGCGTTGACGCCGGCATCCTTCAGGGCCTTGGTGTGTTCCAGAGACGGGGGATCCTGCTCTGGGAAGATATAGGTGCTGGGATGCTCGCCGTAGCTTCTGGGCGGGCGGACATGATAGATATCCACATATTCGTCCCAGAGCTTCAGCATCTCAATCCACTGGGGATCAAAGGCTGCCGTCACCTGCATGGAGATCAGGAAATAGGGACCGCACAGGGCACGAATCCGCTGGAGCAGCTCCGTGGTGGCACGGCAGCGATTTTCCAGGCTGCCGCCGTACTGATCGGTGCGGGTGTTGTTTGCGCCCACATCACCGATGGGGGTGATCTCCACCACATCAAAGCCGAGGCCGCGATATTCCAGCGCATCGTTGGCAATATCCTCAATCCAGTCCTTCAGCTCGTCAACGGTGGCCATGCGCTTTTTACCGCCGCCGCCGGGACCGCCGCCCATGCCGCCCATGCCACGGGAGGACATGCCGGGACGTCCCTCCGTGCCGATCCGATGATTTTTCGGACCGTTGCCGCCCATGCCGGGAGGAGGTCCGCCGGGACCGCCAGGACCGAAGGGGCCAAATCCGCCGCCGGGCTTCGGCTCCGAGAAGCTCAGACCATCGGGCATCCGACGGTGGCTCTGCATGAGACATAGACTGCCGTGGGCGTGAACCCGATCAATCATACGGATGACATAGTTGTGGACAAAGGCGTTGTTCATGGGGAACAGTGCCGCATCCCCCCAGAGATTCCGGTCCAGCTCTGTAAGGGTGGCGGAGGGCATGGTGATGACGGATGCGCCGTTTTTGGCCGCATCCTCAATGAAACGGATGGTGCCCTCAGCAGGGAAGTTCTCCGGTCCCTGCTGCTCCTGAGAGTTGCACTTGCTCATGCCCATGCGGGTGCGGATTACCACATCGCCCACCCGAATGGGGGTCAGGATTTTTTTATATCTGTGATTCATAGCAGCCTCCTTCTTCCTATGTTAGGATTCAAACTAAATCCATTGTAGCAAGAAGTGGGAGGCAATACAACTGCGAAATGGTGCGTAACTGTTCAGTTTATCCTCTAAGCAGCACGGCACAAGCCCGCAGGCGGCTTTGTGCGGTATTGCCTTGGAAAATTGACTGAACTGCTTTTGGTGCTGAGGGAATATACTTTTTCGGAAAAATGATGTACAATAGCGGGCATAGAAGGGGGCGGCAGTATGGAGAAAACCAAAAGACAAAGAACGATCCTGACCGTTTTGGTCGGGCTGACGCTGGCGTTTATCTGGGGCAATTCCCTGATGCCCGGAGCGGTTTCCGGGGCCGTCAGCGATTGGTTTGGCGCGGTACTCAGTCATATTTTCGGCGGTCAGGTGGATACGGTTCATGGACATGGCGTGCTGCGAAAGCTTGCCCATGGAACGGAGTATCTGGTGCTGGGCGCCGAGCTGTGCTGGCTGCTGATCCCGGAGAAGCCATGGACCGCATTGGCGCTGTCCGGCGTTTTGGCGGCGCTGACGGATGAGACCATTCAGCTGTTTGTGCCGGAGCGCTGCGGTCAGATCAAGGACGTTTGGATTGACCTGGGGGGCTTTACCGTTGGGGTACTGCTTTGCCTGCTGGTTCGTTTCTGCCATAAAAGAAAAACGGAGAAAACAGGGGAGGGAAAAACATGATCGTGCTGATTACCGGCGCGTCTCATACCGGGAAAACCCTGTTGGCCCAGCGGCTTTTGGAGCGGTATCACTATCCCTATCTGTCCTTGGATCATCTCAAAATGGGGCTGATCCGCAGTGGCAATACAGACCTGACGGTGGAGGATGACGACGCGCTGACGGCATATCTCTGGCCCATTGCCCGGGAGATAATCAAAACCGCCATTGAAAATCATCAAAATCTGATCGTGGAAGGCTGCTATATCCCCTTTACCTGGCAGGAGGACTTTTCAGAGGCCTATTTGCGGGACATCCGATTCTGCTGCCTGGTGATGAGCCGGGAGTATATCCTGCGCCATTTTGACGACATCAAAGCCCATTCTGGTGCCATAGAACGGCGGCTGGACGACAGCTGGTGTACCCTGGAGACGGTGCTGGCGGACAATGCGCGGTACTTGGACCTGTGCCGGACACACCGGGTGGAGCCGATGCTCATGGATGGCGCATATCAGGTAAATTTGGAGTTATGATGGATGAAAAAATCCCCTTCGTATGGAGTCATGCGAAGGGGATTTTTGTTATTCTTCGGTGTCGTTCTCTTCCCAGGTACGTTTGCTGATGATATATCGGGGGCGCGCCTTAGTTTCCATGTAGGTTTTTCCCACATACTCTCCGATGATGCCCAAAGAGATCAGCTGCACGCCGCTGACGAAGCAGATGATGCAGGTGGTGCTGGCCCAGCCGCTGACGGTGTTGCCGATCAGCGCAGACACCAAGGCCCAGATTACGCCGATAAAGCTGACCAGCGCAACCAATACGCCGAAGCCGGTAATCATCCGCAAGGGCTTAACGGACAGGCTGGTGATGCCGTTCATGGCCAGTGCCAGCATTTTGGTCAGGGGATAGTGGCTTTCGCCGGCCAAACGCTCATGGCGGACATATTCCACCGTGGTGCTGGGGAAGCCCACCAGCGGAATCATTCCGCGAAGAAACAGATTGACCTCTCCGAATTTTGCAAACTCCTGCAGCACCCGGCTGCTGATGAGCCGATAGTCGGCATGATTGTAGACCACCTCAGCGCCCATCTTGTTCAGAAGCTTATAGAAGCTCTGGGCAGTAAAGCGCTTGAAGAATGTGTCGGAATCCCGGTTGGAGCGAACTCCGTAGACTACCTGGAAGCCCTGACGGTAGGCGTCTACCATCTGGTCCATGGCGTCAATGTCGTCCTGACCGTCGCAGTCGATGGAGATGGTGATGTCGCAGCGATCCTTGGCCTCCATCAGTCCGGCCAGCACGGCGTTCTGATGTCCGCGGTTGCGGCTCTGACTGATGCCGAGGAAATGAGGGTCCTGCCGGGCAAGGCTGCTGATAATGTCCCAGGTGGCGTCTTTGCTGCCATCGTTGACGAACAGCACGCGGCTATCCGGGGAAATTTTCTGTTGGGCGGCGAGATCGGTGATTTTTTTCAAAAACTGCGGGGCAGTAATGGGGAGCACCTCCTGCTCGTTATAGCAGGGGAGGATGATATAGAGCACAGGACAATCGTTCATTTTTCAGACTCCTTTTGCAGGCGGCGGAACCTGGGGATGGAAGCAGTGCGGCAGAAATCCAGGCCCGATGCAGCCAAAACACAGTAGACGGGAACATAGAGATAGAGATATCTGGCCCTTGCTTCAAACAGAATTTCATATGCAGTCAGTCCCACCAGAGCCAGCATCAAAATACCAAACGCCTTTTGCTGGGAAGCGGGGCGTGGCGCAAAGCAGGAAATCAGACAAAGCAGCAAAATACCAAGCCAAATCAGCTGAGCCAGGAGCGCATAATACGGGAACAGTGCGCCGTTATTCTGGTCGTTGCTGTAATCATAATAGAAAATAGAACGAAGCAGCGGGCTGGCACGATGGTTGGCGGGGGGATAAAGGATAGAAAGAAAGCTGCCCTCCGCACCCCAGGCAAAGGTTCCATCGTTATAGACGGTGAGCAGCTTTCTGGTTAGAAAACGCCCGTAGCGGCCCGGTGTAAAATCCCGATAGCGGGAAACGGCACGCTGAAGATCTGCCCGATTGCGTTCGCTGCAGGTGGAAAAGGAATTGGAAAAGTCCACATCCTCCGAGTAAAACGCACCGTCCCGTTCCTCGTTGGCACCCATCATCAGAAAGTGCGCCATGCCGATCTGACGGTCCGGGTTCAGCGTGATATCATAGCGTTGGCACAGCAGTGTTACGGCGCCGTGGACGGCACCAAGGGACAGCGCAACGCAAAGCACCATGGCAGCCAAATGCTTCCATGCGCCCAGCCGCTTTTTTGCCAGCTGATGGAATGCCTCTACCAAGAGAATGGCCAATACGATAATCATAGCCGTTGGCTTTATGTTATAACCAATACAGCCCAGCAGCAGACTGCCGCCGCGGCATATCCAGCGGATTTTTTTGCGCGGCTCCGGACGAACATACAGGTAAAATGTCAGAAGCGGGAAAAACAGTCCCAGAGAGTCGGAGTAGCAGATGACCACCCAGGGGGAAATGCCGAAGGAGCAAATTGCCAGCAGAAATCCGGCAAAAGCGCTGGAGGGCTGCAGAAATAGCCGTGCGGTCCGGTAGACCAGCAGACAGGTGAGGGAATTGATGAAACAGTTGACCGTGACAATGCACATCAGCGATTGGCTGCCGATAAAAAGTCCAAGCGCGTTATTGAAGCGAATCAGATAGGTCAGCAGAAATGTAAGCAGCAGGTTGTTGGGATAGCTGGAATAATAGCCTGCGTCAAACGGCTGCGCGGTGGCCATTGCTCTGGCGGAAGCGACGATATAGCCTGCATCCCAGCCGCTTTCAAACAGAATGTTGCCGGCTGCATAGAACTGCCAGAAGAAGAGTACAACTGTAAAGACGCAGCTCAGACGGTCAAAGTTCCAGCGAATCCGGCGAAGGGGGCCGGATTTGCGGTCCCAGACCAAAAATAAAAGCAGAAGGGCACAGAAAAGAAGCAGCAGAACGTAGTTCGGCAGCAAAAAGTCCAGCTTTCGCTTGTAGGAGAAAAACTGGAACACCACAATCACAAACAATACGGCGGCAGTGCAAATTCCAAACAACAGCCTGGACGCCCGGGACACAAAGCGGTCTATCATGTGAACACCTCCGCCATAAAGATCAAAATATTCTAACATGAGGCAATATAAAAGTCAATGTTTGCCATGACGGCGGGACGGTGCGGGAGAATCCGAAAAAGTTCCTTGCATCCGAAGGAACTGCCGTGTATCATGGAGAAAAGCATTGTCAACTCGGAATACTCGGAGACGGAAAACAGGGAGGACAACACAATGGAGCAGAGGGTGAATCTGGAAACCTGGGGGCGGCGGGAGCTGTTTGAATTTTTTGGCGGCGTGTCCAATCCCTATTATATGGTGACCTTTCGGCAGGATGTGACAAAGCTCTATCGCTATGTAAAACAGCACAATCTGTCATTTTACTATACCCTGATCTACTGCTGCACCCGGGCGATGAACCAGGTGGAGGCGTTCCGATATGTGATTCGGAAGGGACAGGTATATCGGCTGGACGAACGGATGCCCAGCTTCACGGACCTGAAAAAGGGCAGCGAGCAGTTCCACATTGTCACCATGCCCTGCTGGGGAACGGCGGAAGAATTCAGCGAGGCCGCCCGTATCCGGAGCCAGCGCCAGCAGACCTTTCTGGAGCAGAAGTTGGAAACCGATGGGCTGATCTATTTCTCCTGCCTGCCCTGGGTGGAGGTTACGGCGATTACCAATGAGCGGGAGCTTTCGGCGCCGGATGCCCGGGATGATTCCATTCCGCGGCTGGCCTGGGGAAAGTACCGGAAAACGGGGGAGCAGGTGGAGCTTGGCCTTTCGATCGACGTAAATCACCGGCTCATTGACGGGCTGCACATTGGTCAGTTTGCCCAGGCGCTTACGGCTCAGATTGACCGCCTGGGGGAATGAGCGGGGAGAAAACGGACTGTGAGTTTGTGAAAGATAACCATTATGGCTGCGGAGGGGTTCCGCAGCCATTTTTTCATTGCTTTTTCATAGGAAAACTGATAAACTAAACTGATATGACATAGCACAGAAGTTTGAATTTTGGAGGACGGACCATGGCGTCTCAGACGAAGATTATCACAAAGGAACAGCTGATGGTGCAGCACGAGTTTGCCGACCAGGTGCAGGCCTATTGGACCTCCCGGGGCATTCAGCCTACCGCCTGGATCGACACCTACGGCTGCCAGCAGAATGAAGCGGACAGCGAGCGGATGCTGGGCATGCTCATTGAAATGGGCTACCACGCGCAATCGGAGCCGGAGGGCGCGGACCTGATCATCATCAACACCTGCGCGGTGCGGGAACACGCCGAGCAGCGGGTATTTGGCAATCTGGGCGCCCTGACCCATACCCGGCGGCGGCATCCGGATCAGCTGATTTTTTTGACCGGCTGCATGGCGGGCCAGCCCCAGGTGGTGGAGCGGGTGAAGAAAAGCTATCCTCATGTGGCGGGGGTTCTGTCTTCCCATGCTCAGTGGCAGCTGCCCGAGGTGCTCTATAAGGCCCTGAACGGCGGGAAGCGTCAGTTTGTCACCCCGGAGACCGGCAATATTGTCGAGGGCCTGCCGGTAAGCCGCAAGGACAGCCTCAAGGGCTGGGTCAGCATTATGTACGGCTGCAACAATTTCTGCACCTACTGCATCGTCCCCCATGTGCGGGGCCGGGAACGGAGCCGAATGCCCGAGGATATCATCCGGGAAGTGGAGGGCATGATCGCCGCAGGCTATAAGGACATTACCCTGCTGGGACAGAATGTCAACTCCTACGGAAAGGACCTGGGGCTGGGAGTCGATTTCGCGGATCTTCTGAAAACCCTTTCTGAGCTGCCCGGGGATTTTATTCTCCGGTTTATGACCAGCCACCCCAAGGATGCGTCGAAAAAGCTCTTTGACACCATGGCGGCTTCCCCGAAAATTGCAAAGCACATTCATCTGCCGTTCCAGGCGGGCAATGACCGGGTGCTCAAGGCAATGAACCGCAGCTACACCTCCGGACAGTATCTGGAGCTGGTGGACTATGCGCGCAAGGTGATGCCGGAGCTTGTGCTCACCTCCGACGTGATTGTGGGCTTCCCCGGGGAGACGGATGAGGAGTTTGAGGATACCCTCCGGCTGGTGGAGCGGGTCCGATATGACGCGCTGTTTACATTTATCTTCTCGCCCCGCAGCGGAACCCCTGCGGCGGAAATGCCGGATCCCTTTACCCGGGAGCAGAAGCAGAAACGGTTTGACCGGCTGCTGGACCTGCAAAACCGGATTTCTCAGGAAAAGCACAGCGCCTATGTGGGAAAGACCATGCGGGTGCTGGTGGACGGCATAGACGGAGATCAGCTGACGGCACGGACCGACGGCGGACGGCTGGTGCGGATGCCCGGCGATCCGGGCTGTATCGGGTCCTTCCAGCAGGTACGCATTGTAGACAGTACCACTTGGAGCCTGGTGGGACAGATGGAGGAGGCAGAATAAATGGCAGAACTTACCCCCATGATGAAGCAGTATTTGGAGATTAAGGAGCAGAATCCGGACTGCATCCTGTTTTTCCGGCTGGGGGATTTTTATGAGATGTTTAATGAGGACGCAAAGCTGGCGTCCAAGGAGCTGGATCTGACCCTGACTACCCGGGATCGAAGCAAATCCGCTGAGGAGCGGGTACCCATGTGCGGCGTTCCCTTCCACAGCTGCGAGAGCTATATTGCGCGGTTGGTAGGGCGAGGCTATAAGGTTGCCATCTGCGAGCAGATGGAGGATCCGGCGCTGGCAAAGGGGCTGGTGAAGCGGGAGATTATCCGGGTGATTACGCCGGGTACCGTAACGGAAAGCTCCATGCTGGAGGAAGGCAAGAATAACTATATTGCCTGCGTGGTTGGCGCGGGCAGCGATTGGGGCGTTGCGTTCTGCGACGTGTCCACCGGCGCATTCTATGCCACGGACGGCCAGGGCAGCGGCGCAGTGGAAAAAATCATCAACGAGCTGGGACGGTTTGCTCCGGCTGAGGTGCTGCTGGGCGGAGAAGCGGCGGAGAACCGCAGCCTTCGGGGCGTGCTGTCCGGCAGACTGGAATGCTGCACCCAGGTGGGAGAGCAGCGGCTGTTTGACCGCGCCGAAGATATGAAGGTCTTGCGGGAGCAGTTCCCGGAGTCGGATATCACCGATCAGGGGCTGGAGGAAAGTCCGGCAGCCTTAATGGCCTGCGGCGGACTGATTATCCACCTCCGTGAGATTGAAAAGTCGGACCTGCAGCATATCAACCATCTGGAATACTACATCACCGGTCAGTTTATGGAGCTGGACCTGACGGCACGGCGTAATTTGGAGCTGACCGAAACCATGCGCAGCAAGGAAAAGAAGGGCAGCCTCCTGTGGGTGCTGGATCAGACCAAAACGGCTATGGGCGGACGGATGCTCCGGTCCTGGCTGGAAAAGCCGCTGCTCCGGCCCAGAGAAATCGAGCGGCGTTCGGCTGCGGTGGAAGAACTGGTAAATGCATCGGTAGAACGGCAGGAGCTTCAGGTGACGCTGCGGGAAATTACGGACATGGAGCGCTCCATTGGACGGATTGTGGCAGGCACCGCCAATGCCCGGGATCTTGTGGGCATGGCAACGGCAATGTCGGCGCTTCCGGAGCTGCTTTCTCAGCTGTCTCCGTTTCAGTCGGAGCGGCTCAAGGCGTTGGCTGCACAGCTGGATCCCCTGGAGGACCTGTGCAGCGAGCTTAGCCGCGCCATTGTAGACGATCCTCCGTTTACGGTTCGCGAGGGCGGTATGATCCGGGACGGCTACGATGAAGGCGTGGACCAGCTGCGGGATATCATGTCCGGCGGTAAGGGAAACCTGGCCGGGATCGAGGCGGCGGAACGGGAAAAAACCGGCATCCCTAAGCTCAAGGTGGGCTATAACCGGGTGTTCGGCTATTATATTGAAATCTCCAAAACCTATCAGGGCCAGGTGCCGGAAAACTATATCCGGAAGCAGACCCTTGCCAACTGCGAACGCTATATTACCCAGGAACTGAAGGAACTGGAGGCGACGATTCTGGGGGCAAAGGACCGGATTACGGCGCTGGAGTACGAGATTTTTACAAGACTGCGAAATTACATTTCCGAGAATTCTGCCCGGGTGCAGCTGTCCTGCCAGGTGGTGGCGGAGCTGGACGTCCTCTGCGCACTGGCGGAGGTGGCTGTGGAAAACAACTATGTTCGCCCGGAGGTGGATCTGACCGACGAAATCCACATTACCGAGGGTCGGCATCCCGTGGTGGAGAAAATGCTGAAGGACAATCTGTTTGTGCCCAACGATACCGAATTGGGCACTCCGGCCAATCGGGTGGCGGTGATTACCGGACCCAATATGGCAGGTAAATCCACCTACATGCGGCAGGTGGCGCTGATTGTGCTTATGGCGCAGATCGGCTCGTTTGTACCGGCAAAAAGTGCGCGGCTTGGCATTTGCGACCGGGTATTTACCCGAATCGGCGCATCGGATGACCTGAGCGCCGGACAGTCCACGTTTATGGTGGAGATGAGCGAGGTGGCGGAGATCCTGAAAAACGCTACCGCCAGAAGCCTGCTGATTCTCGATGAGATCGGACGGGGGACCTCGACCTTTGACGGCATGGCCATTGCACGGGCTGTGCTGGAGTATTGTGCCAGCCCGAAAAAACTGGGGGCGAAGGTCCTGTTCGCCACCCATTATCATGAGCTGACGGTAATGGAGCAGGAGATTGAGGGCCTGAAAAACTACAACATCGCCGTGAAAAAACGGGGAGAGGACGTGATTTTCCTCCGGAAGATCGTACCCGGTGCCGCAGACGACAGCTTTG
>CAVEIY010000040.1:0-14269 GCA_963615825.1 Flexilinea sp. | reverse complement strand
GAGATCATTGGCTAAAAAAACATGCGGTATGGGAACATATCGCATGTTTTTTGTTCTATTTTCCTATTGTGTTTTCCATGTAGTCGCGTATAATAAAGGAGAAATTCGACAACATCCTGCTTTATGGTGTTGCCGTAACATAACAGACAGCACGAGAGCATTCACTAACTATGCACTCATGGTGTCTAAAAACAGGCAATATCGCATGCTTCGGCAGTCCCTTAGCATTGCCAGAATGAGATATTGTCATAAAATATAGACAGCACGAGAGTATTCACTAACTATTCACTCATGCTGTCAAAAAGCAGGCAATATCGCATGCTTCGGCAGTCCCCTAACATTGTCAGAATGAGATATTGTCATAAAATATAGACAGCATGAGAGCATTCGCCAAGAACATTCAGCCAGGATTTTTGCGTCCCAAAAAGGTATTTTTCCGATGGAATACTTTGTGTATTTCGAGGAAAAATAACGTGTTTGGGGCACAAAAGGCCGGATGAAGGTCGCAGGCGCAATGCTGGAGGGCTGTCGCAACAGAATGGCAGAGTAGAGATCTGCGGGTTACGTGTCCGGAGGACGGGGAGTTGTCTCCGGAACGAAAAAAGCCTGCTTTTGCCGTGCAGATTCTCGCATCCCGCTGCTGCATACCGGAGTTTCCTCCTCTATGTGGCTGAGATTTGCCATATACAGGAGGTATTTTTTATGGAAAACAGTATTTTCTCCCGCAACTACTGGCGCTGTGCCTGCGGCGAGGTCAAGAAGCTCAGACAGCTGACCTTTGCCGCACTGATCTGCGCCCTGAGCATTGTGGTCGGCGGCTTCTTCATCACCGTCGGCGACAATCTCCGGATTTATTTCACCTTTTTCATCACAGCCGTGGGCTGCGCCGTCTATGGCCCGGTATTGGGTGTGATGGTCGCAGCTGTAACCGATACCCTCAACTACATCATCTTTCCTTCCGGCGCCTATTTTCCCGGCTACCTGCTCAGCGAAATGGCCGGTGCTCTGATCTACAGTCTCCTGCTCTATCGGAAGAAAATTACGGTGCTGCGGCTATTTGGGGCAAAGTTTCTGGTCAACTACTTGGTCAACGTCACCATGGGCTGCCTGTGGAGCCAGATTCTCTATGGAAAGGGCTACCTTTACTATCTGGTCAAGAGCCTGATTAAGAACTCCCTGATGCTGCCGCTGGAGGTCATTGCGCTGGCTGCACTGTTCTCCGTTCTGGTGCCCACCTTCTCCCGGCTTGGGCTGCTGCCGGGGCACAGCCAGAAGGAACTAAACAAGCTTCGGTTTACCGCAGCCGCTTTTCCGGTGTTGGGCCTCAGCGCCCTGATTTCCGGCCTGTGCAGCTATTACTACAGTACCACACAGTCCACCGGAACCGGCGTATTCCTCGGTCTGACCGTACTGCTGGGCCTGCTGGGAGCTGGTCTGCTTGTGGCCGGCGGCATTTATAATCATCGCCACGCAGAGGCATAAAAATCTGGGCGTATTGCAAAAGCTTTTGCAATACGCCCGTTTGCTTTCTTATTTGGAATCCAGCACATCATAATCAATGAGCTTTTCCGTGCTGGCCACGGCAGCGGTCCCCACAAAGTCGCCGGTACCGTTAATCAGCGTCCGGCACATACTCATAATCTGGTCAATACCCATCAGGACGCCCAGGCCCTCAATGGGAACGCCGATCTGGAGCACCAGAATGGACAGACAAATGAAGCCTGCACCTGCAATGGGCGGCGCACCCATGGAAAGAATCACAATGGTTACCGCCAGCTTCAGCAGCATGTCCACCGTCACCGGCACATGATACACCGCTGCCAGGAACAGCGTGCTCAGCGTCAGATAGACGCAGGCGCCATCCATGTTAATGGTGGACCCCAGCGGCATGGAGAAGGAGCTGATCTTCGGGGAAATGCCCAGCCGCTTGGTACAGGTATCCAGGGTTTGAGGCATCACGGCACTGGTGCTGCAAAATGTGATAAACAGCAGGAAGTTCGGCAGGCATTTTTTGAAAAAATTCAGCGGATTTTTCCGAACGAACAGCACAAACAGCAGCGAATACACCAGGAACATTCCTACACCGCCCAACAGCATGCCCAGCACCAGCTTTAACAGTGCCACCACCATAGAGGTGTCGATGGTCAGCACCAGCAGCGTCATAGCGCAGAACGTCGCCAAGGGAATGGTTTTCATCACAATGGAGGCCAGCTTCAGGAAGAACCGATTGCATAGTCCCAGGAACTCCGTCACCTTCTGCCGATCATCCCCGTTGTCCAGCATGGTTGCCGCTGCACCGGCCAAAATTGCCAGGAAGATAATTTGCAGCATTTCCGTCCCGGTAAACGCCCCCACAAAGCTGGTGGGCACAATGTTGACAATAGAATCCAATAGGGAAATTCCCGTAGAGCTGTCCGCCGAATAGGTATAGGCACTCATATCCAGCTGTACATTGGCCCCGGGCTGCAATAGCTGGTACACCACATATCCCACTATAATTGCCACAAACGAGGTAAAGGTATAAAACGAGAACACCTTTACGCCGATTCTGCCGTATTCCCGAATGTCCGATACTCCGGCCACACTGGAGGAAATGGCGAAGAACACCACCGGTACCACCAGCATTTTCAGCGCATTAAGGAACATCGTGCGCAGCGGCGTCAATACATAGGTGGAAATGCCACTATTCAGGCTGTCTCCGCCATAGAATCGCAGCAATAGTCCCACCACCACTGCCGCCACAAAGGCAATGGATATTACCTTTAGGGTCTGTGGCCGGGACTTATGGGCAACAAACTCCACCTCGTTATGGGTGCCCCGATGATAATAGCTGAGGTTATTGCGCAGCGCCTTGAGCAGCTGCTCCCCGGTCTGTGGCGCATCAAAGTCCTGATCCGGCACCGGCGGATCCGTGTCCATCAGGTTCTGAATATCCAGCTCGTCCAAAGGATTATAGGTCACTCCGTCGGACACGATCCGAACCACAACCTTATTGGAGGTTTTCTGCACCGCAACGCCGAGAAACGACGGATTCTTCTCCGCCATCAGCGCAGTAATGGAGCAAACCAGATTGGTACTATTGATGGCATTGGCATCGGAAAGTCCTTCCTTCCGCAGCCGCTGCCCTACAAATTCTTCCACATGATCCAGCAGGTTTTCGTCATTGGAAAATCGCTGCTTTACAGCAAGCATATGAATTCCTCCCATGCGACTTCAAACTTTGGTATTATACCAAGGTTTGATTCTATTATATAACGAGTTATATATAATGTCAACTGACAGACTCATATAACCGGCGCTTTTCCGCCCTGTGGTTTTTGTAAAGTTTTTCTCCCCTTTTACTGTCTCCCGTGTTACAATAGTTTTTGCGGCAATCCCACCTGCCGCCGGAAGGAGTTAGCACGATGAAGCGATTTTTACAGCATGTCCTGCACTACGACCTGATTCCCCTGCTGTCTATGCTGGCCGTATGTGCATTTCCCTGCGTTTTCCTCTATGCCCGGAACGCCTCTGAGGTACCGGCTGATTCTATGATCCCTTTTCTGGTGGTTTTCTCGCTAAACGCACTGCTGTTTTTCGGCATTTCCGCAATTTTCTTTCACAATGTATCCCGGGCAGCCTTCTTTTCTGATCTTGCCATGCTGGTGGTCATCAATTTCTGCCTGATGGCTGTTCATCTGAAGCGTATATTGCCCTTTCTACGTGATCGCTATTTGCTGATTCTGTTTGCGGCGTTGCTGCTGGGAATATTTCTGCTGCTGATCCGTAAAAAGCCGGATCTCCGAACAGGCTGCCTGCTGGTGCTCATTGCATTTGGCTCCATGATCTTCATCAATACCATTCAGGCAATTCCCGCCATCCTCTCCAGTCATGAGGTGCAGCAGGAAATGATGCGCGGCGTTCCCGATGACCCCGATGCAAAGGCTCCGCAGGAACCGATTACGTTTACCGGGGAGCATCCCAACGTCTACTACTTTCTCTTTGACGAATACGGCGGCTATGACAACCTGCTGCACTACTACGACTTTGACAACAGCGCCTTTCTGGAGGAGCTGCAAAACCGCGGTTTCTCCGTCTCGCTCCACAGCCACAATACCGAAGCCGTCGCCACCGATACCATTGTGCCCAATCTGCTCAATCTGGATTACGTGGTCAAGGTGGAGGAATCCGGACATAAAAAAGCCCAGTACCGGCGCAGCTGTCTGCTCTATCAGATGTTCGCAGACAACGGCTATCAAATCAACCTCATCAACCACGTGGACTATCTGGGCACCGGCGGCTGTCATGTCCTCACCAGCAATCAAACCCGCCGCACCATTTCGGAATACCTGATGCGGAACAGTCTCTATCACAAGTTTCCCGCTTTCCGCAGGCTGCTGGATCAGTTCTTCGTGGCAGATTATGGCGACAACTACCGTGCCTCGCTGGATAACGCCCTGGAGGCCGAGCTGAACTGCTGGCAGGAGGCCCAGGACGGCCCCACCTTGACTGTTGGCTATGTTCAGTGCCCCCACTCTCCCACCATGGTTGGCCCCAATGGCGAAAATCTCCCCTTCTCCACCGGATGGAACTGGAGAGATCACAGTCTTTACCTGGGACAGGTGGAGTTTATGAACAAGCATATTTTAAAGCTGGTGGATACCATTCAGGAACATGACCCCAATGCACTGATTTTCCTCCAGTCTGACCACGGCAACCGCTATGCCATCCATATGGTACAGGTGGGGGAATGGACCGACTATGATCCCCATGAGGAGAACCAGTATATGCAGAACATTCTCAACTGCGTCTACTACCAAGGCGAATCCTTTGACATCGAAGGGGAAACCGGCATCAATACCATGCGCAAGGTATTCTCCCAGGTGTTGGGTGCAAATCTGCCGCCCATTACACCGGTGCAGGACTATTCCAACAACTATGTGGACGAACAAAGCTAATCGTATTCAATGTTAAAGGAACATGGAGGTTTTTTAATGAAATGTGTTGTAATGAACGAATATGGCGGTCCCGAGGTGCTGAGCCTGGAGGACGCACCCATTCCCCAGCCCGGTGCCGGTGAGGTGCTGCTGAAAATGGAAGCCGCCGGGATCTCCAAGCCGGACTTTCTCATGCGAACCGGCGCTTATCCCTGGACCAAGGGGATTCTGCCGTTCTACCCCGGTCTTTACGGCACCGGCACCGTAGAAGCCGTAGGACCCGGTGTTACCACCGTGGAAGCCGGTGATCTGGTGTTTGTGGACCATCCCGTGGTCTGCGGCTGCTACAGTCAGTATAAAACTGCACCGGAAGGCAATGTAACCAAAATGATTGCCGGTACCGATCCGGTATACGGCGCAGTGATGACCAACTATGTCATCGCCTGGAGCCTGATGACACAGGTGCTTGGCCCCGGCCATGGAAAGACCATTTATATGAAGGGAGCCGCCGGTGCTTTGGGTTCCGCCGTCGTTCAAATGGCGCCCCTTGCCGGTTATCGGGTCATTGCCAGTGCCAGCACCCAGGAAAAGTGCGACTATCTCCGGAACATCGGCGTGGAGCAGGTGTTCTGCTACAAGGAAACCTCGGAGCAGGAGGCCGTGCTTTCCGCCACCAACGGCGTGGGTGCCGACATCATCCTCGATCAGGTTGCAGGCCCCAACATGGCCTCTCAGCTTTCCTATCTTGCGCCCCTTGGCACCATTCTGGTGTACAATTACTTAGGCGGTGCAGAGAATACCGGCATTCTGGAGGCCATGATTGCAGGCATGGCAAAGTGCCAGTCGGTCCGGGTGTTCTCCTTCCACTATAACGACGATAAGCCGGAAGCCCTCAAGCTGCTTCGGGAGCAGGTGTTTACCATGCTCCACGAGGGGAAAATCAAGCCCCATATCTTCCGCACCTTCTCCCAGGAGGAAATCCAGGAAGCCCACAGGGTTCTGGACAGCGGAGCCTTCACCGGCAGCCTGGTTCTGAAATTCTGACCCAGTTTCATCCCTCGGCGCACGCCTTGCGTCGGGGAATTTTTCCGTCTGACGCAAACGGTTGAACGAAGCACAAATCGCAACCTCTAACCGTTCGATTTCTTTCTATTTCGCGTTGACATCCCCCCTTCCGGTGGTAAAATAATGGTAAGATCCCCGAATTGGATTTGGGGATGGAAAGGAGAAGATTGTGAAATGAAAAAATGGCTGACCATCCCCCTGGCCATGAGCCTGGTGTTGAGCCTTGCCGCCTGCGGAGAGACGACCTCCTCCGGTTCTGCGGAAGCCTCTGCCCCGGCTGAAAGCCAGGTGCAGGCCCCCGCTCCGGAGCCTGGCGCACCGGCTCAGGAGGCCTCTACCCCCGAAGCCGCACCCGTCACCCCGGAGGATTCTACCCCCGAGGATTCCACCCCTGAGGTTGTCCGGGAAGGCCCCACCATTCAAAGCGTTACCTACGGCGCAAATTATGTAGAAACCACGGCCACCGACGACGATACCGTCAACAGCCCCTCTGCTTCCTCCAACGTCAGTGCCGTGACCCTGTCCGACGGCACCGAAATCACCGCGGAAAACGGCGGCGTTTTGACCCTGGTGATTGACGGCGATCAGTACGACATTCCTGCCTACTACCACAGCGGTGATATGCTGCCGGAGGGGGATTTCTCCTTTGAAACCACCGCCGGTACCGACGGCTATGCCGAAATGGGCAAGTTTATGAACATGGCAGGCCAGACCGCTCAGTACACCTATCGCAGCGCCCTTCGGATTGACGAAAGCGGCATTGTCGATGCAGAAACCATCCCCGCACTGCTGAGCAAGGTTGGCACCTATGATGCATCCGGACTCCGGGGCGGCGAAATCAACTCCTATGGCCCGTTCTTTAACGGCATTATTGTGGATTCCGCTCCCTATGAAATCGGTCACGTCACCCTCACCGGTCAGGGCGACGGTGCCAACGACTTCCAGGGCGAGGGCGCTATGGTGCTCTCCTCCGGCACAGCTGACGTAACCCTGCACAATGCTGTGGTACTCACTGCCGGCACCATCCGCACTGCCGCAGCCGTGCGGGACTCCGGCATTCTCCGCATCAAAAACTCTGTGATTTACACCGAAGAAACGCCCGATACCCAGGAGCAGTATGATGCACTGGTGGTTCCTATGATGAAGCGGACCCCCTTTGCACTGGGTCTGGAGGGCACCGTCCGCGCCACCAACGTGCTTGGCGCAGGCCAGGGCATCTATTCCAACTCCATGATTGTCTCCTCCGGCTGGGGCGTGCTGTCCACCGATTCCGGCAACAGCTATGACCAGACCGGCACCTACGCGCTGGACGTCAGCAACACCGTAGCGGGCACCGGCACCGTAGAGGAAGCAAAGCCCGGTGTAGACTATTATGCCACCCGCACTGTAGACGGCGTAACCTATGGCTATCTCCCCGGCGGCTCCGGCTATGTGGCCTATGCCGACTCCGGCGTATGGGATCGGTTTGACAATGTAGACTTCTACGGCGGCAATGAGATTCAGATCATGGCCTCCTCCACCTCTTCTGCTTACTACACCAATTCTACCCTGACCTCCGGTCATATCGGCGTGATGACCCAGCAGAATGCAGGCGGCACCATTTCCATTCAGGACTCCACACTGAACGTCGCCGAAACCGGCGTGCAGATCAAATCCGGCGCTGCCAACGACGGCTACACCAACGTTGTCCTGGATAACACCCAGGTTACCTTTACCGCTGACTCCAAGTGGGGCGGCACTCTGGTCGAGCTGGTGGAATCCGACGATGCAGGCAACCCGGGCAACACCTCCTACACCATCAACGATACCGGCGACGAGGCAACCCAGGCCACTGCCACCGCACAGGTAGACGATTCCAACGCCGTGCTGAAAAACGGCGAATACACCGGCAACATCTGGAACAACATCTATAACAAGTATCAGACGTTGAACGTCTATCTCACCGACAATACCGTGCTCAACGGTACCATTTCCTCTTCCTACGGCTACCATCTGGACGACAATGGGGACCGCATGGAAAACGGCACGGAGCTGAACTGCGACACCACCGGTAACTATCTCACCTCCGGTGCCAGCGATTATCACAAGATCGGCGCACAGTATAACGTCGCAAATGAGCAGATTAACAACCCGGTAAACGTCTCCGTGCTGGGCGGCTCCACCTGGAATGTGGTACTGGCAGACGGCACCTGCGGCGAAGCGGACGCATGCTACATTGGAAGCCTCACGGTGGATGCGGACTCCACCCTCACCGCTTCTGATCCTGTCACCATCCATGTCTATGGCGAGCAGGACATCCAGGGCACTGTGGACAAAAACATCACCATTGTTCAGGAGGAATACACTGCACCGGACTGCACCACCAATACCCTGACCGCAGTGGATATGGCGGATCCCCGACACACCGCAACCTTTGTATTTGTGGACGAAAACGGCGATCCCGCAGTGGGCGCAGCTTCCTTCGGTGCTTATAAGGCATTTGCCACCAGCTATTTCACCCTGAGCTTCAACGGCTATGAGATGGTATCCATGGACGTTACCGAGGGTACTGCCACCATCACTTCCATCACCGAGGACGATCCTGACGGCTATTATGGCGAGTATGACTATAACATCGCCATGGAAACCGACTGCACCGTTACGGTGGTCGTAAAGGCTGCTGCAATGGGCGGCCCGGGCGGTGGACCCGGCGGACCTCCCATGTAAGCGCTCCCTAAGTTAGAACAATCCCCTCTGCTCTTTCCCGGGCAGAGGGGATTTGTGGTTTTATTCCGGACTGGCCTCTTTCAATTGCTCCTTCAGGAAGAAGGTATAGGTGCCGTTTGCCAGCAGCGTTCCATCATCGTCAAACAGTTCCGCCTGATACACCGCAATGGTGCGTCCGGTTTTGACGGCGCTGGCCTTGCAGTAAACCTTTTCTGTATTCTGAGCGGCGTGCAGATAGCTCACCGAGCAGTTCAGCGTCACGCAGCCCCGACCATCCGTGCAGGCCGCAATCCCCGCCACCGTGTCCATCAGCGCAGACAGGCAGCCTCCATGGACAATGCCCCGCGGATTCATACTGGAGGAAGATACCTTCAGCTCTCCCTCCGCATAGTGCAGTCCGCATTCCGTCACCAAAATGCCGTTGGATGCCGAAAACAGCCCCGGGCGATTGATCCGATTCTTTAGGCGTTCATAAAAATCCTGTGTCATAGTTTCTGGATTCCTTCCGTTTTTCGTTTATTATATCCTGCCAACCGCCAAAATGCAATGTCCTGCCTCTTGACATTTCTAAAATCCAGGAATAAAATAAATATGTTTATTGATAAATGTATTTATTTTATGAGGTGATTGGAATGCCTGCAAAGAAACAAATTACGCGCCAAATGATTCTGGATGCGGCTTTGGCGCTGCTGCGAGAGGGCGGCATGGAGGCGGTCAGCGTTACGTCTCTGGCCCGCCGTCTGGGCTGTTCCACACAGCCCATCTATCTCTCCTTCTCCGGCATGGACGCACTCCGGACAGCCCTCGCCGCCGAAGCCACCCACTTTTTCATTCAGGAAATGGAGACGGACGGCGGCGCTGATCTCTATGGCATGGCATATATTCGATTTGCCCAGCGGGAAAAGGAGCTGTTTCGCTTTCTGTTCCTGCGGCAGGATGCCTTTGAGGAGGTACGGGAAGCCCTAAAGCCCATGATGGAGCGTTCTATGAGAGCACTGATGGAGGAATATCATATCTCCCACGACCAGGCGGACTATCTCCACGACCAGCTGTGGATGCACGCCCACGGAATTGCCTCCATGATTGCAACGGAATTCTGTCATTGGAACATGGACAAGGTGGCCGGGATGCTAGCGCAAAACCGGTCTGCCCTGGGCCGTCTATACGGAGGGGATCATCATGAAAACGGAACGCTTTGATAACCGTGCCCTTTGGCATCTGATTGTGCCCCTGTTTGTGGAGCAGTTTCTACTGATGCTGGTGGGCATTGCCGATACATTTGTCGTAAGCTTTGCCGGAGAGGCAGCGGTATCCGGCGTTTCTCTGGTGAACTCCTTTAATACGGTACTGCTGTTTCTGTTTACCGCCCTTTCCTCCGGCGGTGCCGTCATCACCAGCCAATATATTGGCAGCGGAGATCATAAAAACGCCAGCGCTGCCGCCAGTCAGCTGCTGATGCTGTCCGGTGTAATCTCTCTGGTTCTAGCCGGACTGATTCTCGGATTCCACAACCCGCTGCTCCACGGCCTGTTCGGCAAGGTGGACGACAATGTTATGGCCTCCTGCCGGGAATACCTTTGGATTACCACTCTGTCCCTTCCGTTTTTGGCAGTTTACGACGCAGGCGCCGCACTGTGCCGAAGCCAGGGGAAAGCCGATCTGACCATGTACATCTCCACCGCGGCCAATATCATCAACATCGTTGGCAACTGCATCGGCGTATTTGTGCTGCATCTGGGTGCCGCCGGTGTCGCCTATCCGTCGCTGATTTCCAGAATTCTCTCCGCCGTTGCCGTTACTTTTTGCTGTCTTGGAAAACACTGCACTATTCCCTATCGGCTTCGGGATATTTTCCGCTGGGATCACAAGCTGCTCCGTCAGGTGATGGGAATTGCACTGCCCAACGGTGCCGAAAATGGCATTCACCAGCTGGTGAAGGTGGCGCTTTCCAGCATGGTCGCCCTGTTTGGCACCTATCAAATCGCTGCCAACGGTGTCGCCCAGAGCATCTGGTCCCTGGCCTCGCTGATGGGGCTTGCTATGGCTCCGGCATATACCACCGTCATTGGCCAGTGCATGGGTGCCGAGGATATTGACGACGCCACATTCTATTTTCACAAGCTGAACAAGATCACGCTGGTGCTCTCTATTGCCTGGAACGCTCTGGTTTTTGCCATCACACCGCTCCTGCTGCGCTTCTTCGCCATCTCCCAGCAGGCAAAGGATCTGGTGATCTGGCTGGTGCTCATCAACAACATCTTCAACGGCCTTGCCTATCCCTTTGCTGGCCCTCTGGGCAACGGTCTGCGCGCCGCAGGTGATGTGAAATTCACCATGATTGTCTCCATCAGTCTGACCATTGCCGCACGGCTGCTGTTCTCGGCGCTGTTCGGCCTATGGCTGGGCTGGGGCGTCATTGGTGTTGCCATTGGAATGAGCATTGACCTGGTATTCCGAGGCGCCATCTTCCTCTGGCGGCTCAAATCCCGCCGGTGGACGCAATTTCATCTGATTTAATCGACAAATGGCCCCACAGGACAATGCCTGTGGGGCCATTCGCACTATGAAACAAGCTATGGGATCGGATTACACCACAGCAATGTGGATTTTACCGGTGATGGTACCGACAGCCAGCTGAGCGGCCTTGCCATCTACGGTGATCTCCAGCTTCTTGCCCTCGGGAGCCTTTACGGCGGCGCCCTCAGCCAGCGTCAGGCTGGTGATATAGCTGTCGCCGGTCACGGTCCAAACGCTCTTCTCGTCCAGGGATACCAGCACGCCGTTGTTGACCGTGGGTGCGGGCGTCTGGGTCACGTTGGAAAGCTCCTCGCGGATCGTCTCCTCCAGGAACTTCAGGCCCTCACGATAATGCTGGGTTGCAGAGGAAACAACGCCCTCCAGCTTGGTGTTCTTCAGGTTCAGAGCCAGATTCTTCGGTGCATCGCCCATCATGAAGGGAGGCATTCCGCCACCGGGCATACCGCCAGGACCGCCAGGACCACCGGGGCCGCCAGGCCCGCCAGGGCCACCCATCGGAGGCATTCCGCCGGGTGCACCGGGGCCACCAGGGCCGCCGGGGCCGCCAGGACCGCCCATGGGAGGCATACCGGGCATATCGCCCATCATCGGAGGCTTGCCGCTGACCTTGCCCTCGTTGCCCAGCTCGCCGGGAGCCTTTGCGTCCCGGAGCACCAGCTCCTTGGGCGCTTCCTTGCTGGCCAGAGACGGCAGGTTGGAGGTGGAGTTCAGCAGATCGCCCTTCAAATCGCAGTTCGTGATGTTCAGGGTGATATCATCCTCAATATCCGGCTGGGTCAGGTTTCTGCCCTCCATGTAGGTGTCGGCCTTGTCATAGACGCTGACATCCACAAAGGTGCCGTGCAGGCCGGGATCGTCGCTGTCGATGAGCTGGAGGATCTGGCCGTTGCCGGGCTGCATCACGGTGTTTTCAATGTTGTATACGGTGCCGGTAGAGCCCTTGATCAGCATGGTTGCCTTGTCGGTAATCAGCTTGGAATCCTTAATGGTGACCACGCTGCCCGTATCGCCCTGAGCATGGAGTGCGAACCGGCGGCCGCGGATCTCGCAGCCATCGGTGACCTCCAGAATGCCCTTCCGCTCCATTCCGCGGAGCAGCAGCGGGAAGCCGTTGGCGGTGAGCTTGGTGTTCTTGAGGTGCATATCGGTGGGGCCGATGCAGAATACGCCGTAGCCGTGAGAGCCAGCGCCCTCCAGCTCCATATCACAGTTCTCCACGAACATATGGGCATAGTTGGAGCCGTCTACGGACAGGATGCCCCAGCCGTTGGAGCGCATGGTGCAGCCGTTATAATGTACGGTACCGTCGTCGGCCAGCTGGCACAGGCGGTTGGTGCCGCGAATGGCAATGCCCCAGCTCCAGTTGCCCATCTCCACCTTGGGAGAGACGTTGTACATCTTGGTATTGTTGACCGTCACGGTGCCGGTGCCGCCCACATGGACTGCGCAGCGGGTGACGGAGCTCAGGTTGATCTCACTGTCGTTGATGGTCACGTCCGCGCCGCCAATGGCTGCCACGCCTGCGCCCATGCCCACGAAGTCGTTGCTGCCCTCGCCCTCCAGGCAGATTCTTGCCCGGTTGATGGTGTAGCTGCCTTCGCCATCTACCACAATGCCCGCAAAGTCCGGCGCATCGGTGGCAATGAAGATGTCGTCCGCCTGGGTATCGGTTACGGTGCCATGCCGAACCGCAGCCGCAACGCCCTGGGCAGGAACCAGCTTGCCGTCCTTTACGCTGATGGCAGCCTCCAGCGGAATGGGATTCTTCCGGCGGACGGAGGGATAGGTCTCCTCGGTGACAGGCTCGGCCACGGTGATCTCCACGTCGTCATGATAGCTGCCCTCCACCAGGGGATGCACACATCCGTTTACCGTCAGGGCAAGATATTTTCCCTCGGGTGCTTTGAGAACTGCCCCTGCCCCGATGGTCAGGAACTCGGTTTTCAGGTTTTCCGCAATGAGATGCTCGCCAGAAGCGAATACAATCTGATTCATGTGGTTTGCCTCCTTCATATTCAATCGGTACGGACGCTGCCGTTATGTTGTATCCTAACTGTCTTTATGATAGCACCCGGTGAGCATATTGTAAAATACTAAATATACCGGGCTACTACAACGATTTGGTTATGCTCTTGGGGAGAATTCCGGGTACTCCGGTTTGGAGTACCCGGTAAAATCAGCGCTGGTAATAACGGGTGAGGGCTGCCTGCTTGAGTTCCACGCAGCGCTCCAGGCCCATGTCCTTCAGCTCCTGTACGAAGTCGTCCCAATCGTCCTCAAAGTTCAGCTCGCCGATCACAAACCGGACAATCTGCTCATCGGCACGGGTTTCAATATCACCGATGGTAGAGGCATACTCCTCGCTCTCGTCGGTGGTAAAGCTCAGGCGGGAAGGCATCTCATAGGCACCGTCCGTGCTCTTGGTGTAAAGATCAATGGCCTCCAGGGACTCCTGGGTGTAGGTGGGTGCAAAGGAGCGGTCCCGATCCACGATGGTGGGAATATCACTCCAGGTGTACTGCAGAGAAATCTGCTGGAGGGTATAGTCGGGGTTGTTGGCAATCAGATCCGTGTACTGGGGTACGCCGTTTTCGTCATAGTTAAAGCTCTCGCCCTCAATGCCATAGTTGGCAATGTCAGCGCCCTCCTTGGTGTAGAAGTAGTCAAAGAAGGAGAGGATCAGCTCGGGATCGTCTGCCTGAACGGAAATAGCAATGTCCTTGTTGGTGGACTTACTCTTGCCCTCGTTCTGATAGAAGTGAACAATGTCGCCCTCGTTCTGAACGGCATCCGCAACGCCCACTGCATGAAACCCGTCCACAGAGGAGGATTCATTGTAAGTGCCAATTTTATCTGCCATGTGGTACCATACGCCAACGTTGCCGTTGAGAATCTCACCCTCAGAGGTGGAACCCATGTCGTCCACAATGGCATAGAAGTCCTTTGCCATCAGGCCGTCTTTGTACCACTGTGCCATTGTCTCCAGGTATTCCTTGTACTCATCGGTGAGGAAGCTGGAGTAGACGGTGCCGTCCTTCTGGAAG
>CAVEIY010000039.1:0-14534 GCA_963615825.1 Flexilinea sp. | reverse complement strand
CCCCCTTTGCGCCGGATCAGTCCGGGGCGTCGGCGGTGCTCTATGCCCTGGGCGGTATCATCGTGATTTGCGATGCCGGCGGCTGTGCAGGCAATATCTGCGGCTTTGACGAGCCAAGATGGTTCACCCATAAAAGTGCCATTTTCAGCGCCGGACTTCGGGATATGGACGCCATTCTGGGCAGAGATGACCGGCTGGTGGAAAAGCTCCGGGATACGGCGGAAAAGGTTCACGGCGCATTTGCTGCGGTAATTGGAACGCCGGTGCCTGCGGTGATTGCAACGGATTATCGGGCGCTGCGGCGGCTGGCAGAGAAAAAAACGGGGCTGCCGGTGATTACCGTGGATACCGACGGAATGGAGCTGTATGACGTGGGGGCAGAAAAGGCATATCTTGCCCTGATGCAGCGGTTTGCGGAGAAAGCGCTGCCGGTAGAGCCGGGACGAATCGGCGTGTTGGGCCTGACGCCGCTGGATTTTGGCAGCCCCAAGGATGAAACGCGCCTGAAAGACAAGCTCCAGAGCCAGGGCTGGAATCAGGTCTGGTGCTACGGAAACGGCAGCCTGGAGGAAATCCGACAGGCATCCAGTGTGGAGAAAAACCTGGTGATTGCACCCTCCGGCCTGAAGGCAGCGGAGTATTTACAGAAAAAATTTGGAACGCCCTATGAGTGCGCGGATCCGCTGGCGGAAACGGCGCTGGGACCCATTGACGCGGCGGGAAAACGGGCGCTGGTAATCCATCAGCAGGTGCGAGCCAACAGCATTCGCAGCTGTCTGGAGCAGGCCGGAGCGGAATCCGTTACGGTGGCCACCTGGTTCCTGCAAAAGCCGGAGCTGAAACGGGAGGGGGATATCCGCCTGACCGAGGAGGACCAGCTGAAAGAGCTGCTGGAGCAGGGGAATTATGACCTGCTCATCGGAGACAGAACCCTGTGGGCGGTTGCGCCAGGATGCAGGGGAACGCAGATTGACGTTTCTCATTTTGCCGTTTCAGGAAGGACGGAGAAGCCATGGACGGAGTGATAACCCGGCGCATTCGGGTGTATGGAATTGTCCAGGGGGTGGGATTCCGCCCTACGGTAAGCCGTCATGCCATGGAAACCGGAATCACAGGGACTGTTGCCAACTGCGGACCCTATGTGGAAATCTTTGCCCAGGGGACGCCGGAACAGGTATCGGCATTCCGAAATGCTCTGGAGCATCGGCCACCAAAACGGGCGGCCATTTTAAAGCTGGACGAAAAAGCAGTGGAGGATGCGCCGGTTTTTTCCTCGTTTTCGATTATAGAAAGCGCAAAGACCAGCGGCGAAATCTTTATCTCTCCGGATATCGCCATCTGCGACGACTGCAAGCGGGAGCTGTATGATCCCGGCAACCGGCGGTATCTGCATCCCTTTATCAACTGCACCTGCTGTGGGCCGCGGCTGACGATCCTCGATGCGCTGCCCTATGACCGGGAGCGAACCAGTATGAAGGCGTTTCCCATGTGCCCCCAATGTGCGGAGGAATACCACAATCCGGCCACTCGGCGCTATGACGCGCAGCCGGTATGCTGTAACGATTGCGGCCCCCAGGTCTATCTGCTGGGACGGCAGGAGCGGGGACGGGATGCCATCACTGCGGCCAGAAAAACCATCATACAGGGCGGTATTGTGGCGGTAAAGGGCATTGGCGGCTTCCACCTATGCTGTGACGCCACCAACCAGCAGGCGGTAGCGCTGCTCAGGCAGCGAAAAAGGCGCCCTATGAAGCCCTTTGCAGTGATGATGCGGGACGAAAAAACGGTGATGCGGGAATGCCGCATGACACCGGAACAGCAGGAGATTCTCACCGGACACCAAAAGCCGATTTTGCTGTTGGACCGGCTGCCGGACGGAAAGCTGTGTGAAGCGGTGGCGCCGGAAAATCCAAGGGTAGGCGTGATGCTGCCCTATGCGCCGGTGCAGCTGCTGCTGTTTGATTATGACGATGGACTGAACGTACCGGACTGCCTGGTGATGACCAGCGGCAACGTCAGCGGTGCGCCGATTTGCCGGAATGACCGGGATGCAGAGACGGAGCTGGGGCAGCTGGCGGACTGCATTTTGTCCCATGACCGGAGAATCCGCATTCGGGCGGACGATTCGGTGATGGACTTCTTCCGGGGACGGCCCTATATGGTGCGCCGGAGTCGGGGATATGCGCCGCTGCCGGTGGTGCTGTCCGGCGAAAAGCAGGGCACGGTGCTGGCCATGGGCGGAGAACTGAAAAACAGCTTTTGCATTGGGGTAAACGATCTCTTCTACCTGTCTCCCTATGTTGGAGATTTGGCGGATCTCCGGACGGTGCAGGCGCTGGAGGAAACCATTGGGCGCTTTCAAACCCTGTTGGAGGCACAGCCTCAGGCCGTGGTATGCGATTTGCACCCGGGGTATCACTCTGTGGCGATGGCAAAGGAACGAAAGCTGCCGCTGATCCAGGTGCAGCATCATTATGCCCACATCCTCTCCTGTATGGCGGAAAATGATTGCCTGGAACCGGTGGTCGGCGTGGCCTTTGACGGTACCGGCTACGGAACGGACGGCACCATCTGGGGCGGTGAACTGCTGCTGACCCGGACGGACGGCTTTCAGCGGCTGGGCAGTATTGCACCGTTTTTGCAGCTGGGAGGCGACGCATCGGCACGGGAGGGCTGGAGAATTGCGGTCAGCATGATCTATGCCCTGCTCGGGGACCGAAAGCAAACCCTGGAGACGGTCTGTCAGCTGGGATTGTGTGAGGAAAAAACGGCAAAGGTACAGCTGACCATGGCGGATCGGCACATCAATGCGGTGACCTCCACCAGCGCGGGCAGATTGTTTGACGGGGTAAGCGCAATCTTAGGCATCCGGAATGCATCCACCTTTGAAGGCGAGGCGTCTACCGCCCTCCAGTACCGGGCTGAGTCATGGAATAAAGCCCATCCGGCCACGGACCCAATTGCGGTGGAAGTACCGGAGAAAGACGCGGAGGGCTTCCTGACCATGCCGACCCACAAGCTGGTGCGGTCCATTCTGACCGCGCGCCTGGAAGGAGCCGATCCGGACAAACTGGCGCTGGAATTCCATCGGCGCTTGGCCGGACAGATTGCCGGTGCGGTTTTGGCGGCACAGGAACAGACGGGAATTTCCACTGCGGCCCTGAGCGGCGGCGTATTCCAGAATCGGCTGCTGCTGGAGCTGACCGTGACGCTGCTGGAGCAGGCGGGCATTCGGGTGCTGACCCACAGTCTGGTGCCGCCCAACGACGGCGGGATTGCGCTGGGACAGGCGGTTTACGGACAATATCAGCTTGAGAAACAGAATCTATGATAGAACATAGGAGGATATCATTATGTGCGTTGGACTTTCGGCAAAGGTTGTAAAGGTGACAGACGGAACGGCACTGGTGGATGCATCGGGGGCGCGGCGTGAGGTTTCTGCGGCGCTGCTGGAGGATCTGGAGCCGGGGGATTACGTGATGGTGCATGCTGGCATTGCCATTGCCAAAATCACCGATGAGGACGAACAGGAGTCCCGTAAGGTTATGGAGGAGCTGCTGTAATGGAGAAAAGCGTGCAGGCGGCCCGGGAGATTATCACCGGCTACGACGGTGCGCCCCTTCGGATTATGGAGGTCTGCGGCACCCATACCCATGAAATCTTCCGGCTGGGCATCCGAAAGCTGCTGCCCAAGCAGGTGGAGCTGATTTCCGGACCGGGATGTCCGGTTTGCGTGACCCCGGTGGGATTTATTGACGAGGCGATTCTGCTGGCGGAGGAATACGGGGTAACGGTTTGTACCTTTGGCGATCTGGTGCGGGTGCCGGGGACAGATTCCAGTCTGGCAGGCGCTCGGGCAAGGGGCGCAAAGGTTCAGGTGGTATATGCCCCCATGGATGCGGTGGAGTATGCCAGACAGCATCCGGAGGAGCAGGTGTGCTTTCTGTCGGTGGGCTTTGAAACCACCACACCGGCATCCTGCTTGGCGGTGGAGCTGGCACAGAAGCAGGCGCTTTCAAACTTTTCGCTGCTGACTGCCAACAAGACCATGCCCATGGCCTATGAAGCATTAAAGGGCAGTGCGGATGTGTTCCTGTACCCCGGACATGTCAATGCCATTACCGGCACAAAGCTCTGTGAAGCGCTGGTAGCGGAAGGGGTCAGTGGCGTTGTGGCAGGCTTTACGGCCAGCGAGCTTCTAACGGCATTGGCGGCGGCGCTGCAAAAGGCAAAGGAGGGGAAGCCCTTTTTTGTAAATGCCTATCCCAGAGTGGTAACTCGTGAGGGCAGCGTTAAGGCACAGGCTCTGGTGGAAAAACTCATGGAGCCGTGTGATGCCCAGTGGCGGGGACTTGGGACCATTCCCGGTTCCGGTATGCAGCTGCGTCCGGATTATGCGGAATTCGACGCCAGACGAAAATTCCGGCTGCCCAAGGTAGAGGGCCGCGGAAATCCGGCCTGCCGCTGCGGCGATGTGCTTCAGGGCAAATGTAAGAGCACCGACTGCCCGCTGTTTGGCAAGGTGTGTACCCCGCAGCATCCCATCGGCGCCTGCATGGTGTCCGGCGAGGGTGCCTGCTCGGCTTATTATCAATACGGAATGGAATAGGAGAGACGATTATGGCAAAGGAAACAGTAACCCTGGCGCACGGCGCAGGCGGTACCCAGACGGCCCAGCTGATTGACCGGGTGTTTAAGGCGCATTTTGCAAATCCCAGCCTGACGGCAGACGATGCGGCAGTGTTGGAAGCACCCAAGGGGAAAATGGCAATGACCACAGACGGCTTTATTGTCTCTCCGGCATTTTTCCCCGGCGGAAATATTGGAAAGCTGTCTATCTGCGGCACGGTGAACGATTTGGCCTGCATGGGCGCAAAACCAAAGTATCTCTCCTGTGCGTTTGTCATTGAGGAGGGCTTCCCCATGGACAAGCTGGAGGAAATTGCAGCGTCCATGGAGAAAACTGCCAAGGAGGCCGGGGTGCAGATTGTATCCGGCGATACCAAGGTAGCAGGCAAGGGACAGGTAGACGGCGTGTTTATTACCACAACCGGCGTTGGCGAAATTCTTCCCGGGGTGGAAACCGGCGGGGCCAAGGCACAGCCCGGGGATGCGATCCTTGTCACCGGCGATGTGGGCCGTCATGGCTGCACGATCCTGCTGTCCCGGGATGATTTTGGTATCGAGGCGGATGTAACCAGTGATTGCGCTCCGCTGTGGGGAACGGTTGAGGCCATGCTCCATGCAACGAAGGATATCCACGTGATCCGGGACGCCACAAGAGGCGGCGTTGGCACGGTGCTCTATGAGATTGCAGGACAGAGCGGCGTTGGAATTCGGCTTCAGGCGGATGCCATTCCCGTAGCGCCGGAGGTAAAGGGCGTATGCGGCATGCTGGGACTGGAGCCGCTGTATCTTGCCTGTGAGGGACGGCTGGTGATTTTTGCGCCCCAGGAGCAGGCGGAGAAGCTGGTGGAGGTTCTGCGAAAGGAACCCTATTCCGGCAATGCAGCCATCATTGGCCGGGTAACCCGGGAGCAGGCGGGCAGAGTGGTGATGGAAACGGAGATTGGCACTCAGACGCTGCTGCCTCAGCCCAACGGAGAGCTGCTGCCCAGAATCTGCTGAGAGGAGGAATCGCCATGGAAACTAGAGTTGCGGTGATTTCCATTATTGTAGAAGAGGGAACGTCTACGGAGGCACTGAACCAGCGGCTTCATGCGGCGTCGCCCTATATCATTGGACGGATGGGCATTCCCTACCGAAAGCGGGGCATCAATATCATCAGTGTTGCCATTGATGCGCCCCAGACGGTAATCAGCGCCCTGTCCGGCCAGATTGGCAGCCTGCCGGGGGTGTCCACCAAAACCGCCTATTCCTCTGTGATTTCTCAGGAGGAGGACCAATGAAAAAGCTTGCGATTTACGGAAAGGGCGGCATTGGAAAGTCCACCACGGTGTCCAATGTGGCGGCAGCCCTGGCCGAGCAGGGGCTAAGGGTCATGCAAATCGGCTGCGATCCCAAGGCGGATTCCACCATTACCCTGCGCCACGGAAAAACGCTTTCCACGGTGCTGGAGCTGGTGCGGGCGGGAAATCTCAATCCTGCGCTGGAGGATATGGTGCTGGAGGGCTATGGCGGCGTCCTGTGTGTGGAAGCGGGCGGACCTACGCCGGGACTGGGCTGTGCCGGACGGGGTATCATTGCCGCCCTGGAGAAGCTGGAGGCGGCAGGGGCTTACGAGGTCTATCAGCCGGATGTGGTGCTCTATGATGTACTGGGGGACGTGGTTTGCGGCGGCTTTACCATGCCCATGCGCAGCGGCTATGCGGACGCGGTGTATATCCTGACCTCCGGAGAGAATATGGCGATTCATGCGGCGGCCAACATTGCCTCGGCGGTAGAACGGTTCCAAGGCAGAGGCTATGCCAGACTGGGCGGCTTCCTGCTGAACCGGCGAAATGTGAAGCGCGAAGAAGAAAAGGCGGAAGAGCTGGCGGAGGATTTCCACAGCCGGATTCTCTACCGTCTGCCCCACTGCGAGTTGGTACCCGAGGCGGAGGAACAGGGAAAAACGGTATTGGAAGCCTATCCTGACAGCCGGATGGCGGAAGAATACCGTTCTCTGGCACGAGTCCTTTTGCAGGAGCTGGAGGAATTGCCATGTTAAAGCGCGTTGGAGCAGCTCCGGATCAGCGGCAGTATCAGGTGACGGTTGGAGAGGCGGAGAAGCTGGCGCTGTTTTCCCATCATCCGGAGTTCAATCCGCCAGCCCATGGAGTCTGGAATATTGTACATGTGGGAATGCTGGTGCCGGAGGTCCATCAGATCTATGTCTGCGGCGTGAACTGCATGCGGGGCGTGGTACTGACAGCGGCGGAAATGGGACAGTCCCAGCGGTTTTCCATGGTGCTGCTGGAGGAGGACGATCTCATTCAGGGCACCGTGGAGGATGTGACCCTAGAGGGGGTTGCATCGGTGCTGGAGAAGCTCCCAAAGCTGCCGCCTGCGGTGATGGTGTTTACCGTATGTACCCACCGGTTCCTGGGCTGTGACCTCGATTACATTTATCACAATCTGGAGCGGCGGTTCCCCACGGTGCGGTTCCTCCGCTGCTTCATGGAACCAATTACCCAGAAGGAGGGGCTGTCACCGGATCAGCGGCTCCGAAAAACCATGTATGATCCGCTGCCGGTTTGTCCGCCCCGGGAGAAAACGGCGGCGATTCTGGGCAGTGATTTTCGGCTGGAGGACGGCGCAGATCTTCGGCGTATGCTGGAGAATAGCGGCTGGGCCCTGCTGGAGATTCAGAACTACAGCAGCTATGCCGACTATCTGAAGCTTGGGCAGGCAGAGGTGATGCTTTCGACCTTTCCGCGGGGAAGGTACGGTGCGGAGGAAACGGCGAAGCGTCTGTCCCGCCGGTATTTTGATATGCCTGGGTCCTTTTCCTATGAAGAAATTGCCCGGCTGGAGGAAACGCTGGCAGCGGAGCTGGGCCTTGTGCGGCTGGACGACGAAGCGGAGCGAAAATCCTGCGAGAAAGCGCTGGAGCAGGCAAAGGCGGTTATTGGAGAGATGCCCATTGCCATTGACTATACCCTGCATCCCCGGCCTCTGGGATTGGCGCGGCTGCTGCTGGAGCATGGATTCCGGGTGGAGCGGATCTATCTGGATGCAGTCACCCAGGAGGAACAGGAAGATTTCCGGTGGCTCCAGAACCATACGCCGGAGCTGCTGCTCATTGCCACCACGCAGCCTCAGCTGCGCATGCGAAAGCGGGGCAGCGATATGCCGGTGCTGGCCCTGGGGCAGATTGCCGCCTGGGCAGAGGGAACGCCCTGGTTCGTGAATCTGGTGGAAGGCGGCGGACTGTGGGGCTATGACGGAATCCGCACCATGGCGCAGAGGATGATCGAAGCGGCCCAAACAAAAAAGGACACCAGAGATCTGGTGCCGCGGAAGGGATTGGGGTGTGAAAGCCTGATATGAAACGAGCCTATCGAATTTTGCCTTGCTATACCGGCGACGTATCCGGGGTATGCTCTGCCCTGTATGAGCTGGGAGGCATGGTGGTGATCCATGATCCGTCGGGCTGTAACTCCACCTATAATACCCATGATGAAACCAGATGGTACGACCAGGACAGCATGATTTTCATCTCGGGACTCTCGGAGATGGATGCAATCCTCGGGGCAGACGAAAAGCTGGTGGCGGAGATCACCGAAACGGCCCGAAGCCTCAAGCCACGGTTTATTGCGCTGGTGAGTTCTCCGGTGCCTTATATGAACGGAACGGATTTTCCGGCACTGGCACGGCTGATTCAGGGGAAAACCGGAATCGATTGCTTTTTTGTTCCCACCAACGGCATGCATGACTATGTAGCTGGAGCCGGAAGCGCTTTCTTAGAGCTGGCGCGGCGTTATGTCCAAAAATCGGGCAGCGTGGTTCCGGGCAGCGTCAACCTGCTCGGTCTGACGCCCCTGGATTTTGCAGCGGAGGGGACGGCGAAGGCGCTTCGGTCCCGACTGGAGGCCTGGGGCTACTCCGCATTGTCCTGCTGGGCGATGGAGTCGAGTTTTGCGGAAATCGCGCGGGCAGGGGAGGCACAGGTGAACCTGGTGGTATCTGCCACGGGGCTGGCTGCGGCAAAGGAGCTGGAGCTGCGCTTTGGAACCCCGTATGTTGCGGGGATCCCCCTTCAGCGCGGCTTCCTGCAATTAAGGGAAGCACTGGAGCGAGCCATCCAAACCGGGGAAAGTCAGCTGCCCTGCAAAAATCGTCCCAACGGGGGGGCGGAGGTGACGCTGATTGGCGAGCCGGTTACGATGGGTTCCCTTGGGGCAGCCGTTGAAAACGTGTATGGGAAAAGCGTTCGGGTATTGTGTACGGTAGAGGCGGATGCGCAGCTGCTTGCCCCCGGGGACCGGATGGTGCGCGGGGAGGAAGAACTGGAGCAACTGCTGGGCGATGCCAAAATCGTCGTTGGCGATCCCCTGTATCGCAGCATTTGCCCACCCCAGGTGCAGTTTTATGAGCTGCCCCATCAGGCGTTTTCCGGCAGAAGCGGCTGGAAAACCATGCGGAACCTGATTACCATGGAAATTTAGGAGGAAGTACCATGAGTCTCAATGACACACCCACTGGAGATCGTGTACATATTGGCTTTTTTGGGAGACGGAATGCGGGAAAGTCCAGCATCGTCAATGCGGTGACAGGTCAGGAGCTTTCGGTGGTATCCGAAACCCGCGGCACCACCACCGACCCGGTGAGCAAGGCAATGGAGCTTTTGCCCATGGGTCCGGTGACCATTATCGACACTCCAGGCTTCGACGATGAGGGGGCGCTGGGAGAAAAGCGGGTGCAGCGAACCCGGCAGGTGCTCAATCGCACGGATGTTGCGGTGCTGGTGGTGGACGGCCGTGCAGGACTCCAGGAATGCGACCGGCAGCTGATCGAGCTGTTCCGGCAGAAGAATATCCCCTATGTGGTGGCATGGAATAAGTCGGATTTGCTGGGGCCGGATGCGGTATGTCCGCCGGATGTCCTGCGGGTCAGCGCCCGAACCGGAGAGAATATCTTTGCACTCAAGGAGAAAATTGCCCATCTGGGAAATGCGGAGGATCCAAAGCTCCAGCTGGTGGGAGATTTGATTGCACCGGGTCAGCTGGCGGTATTGGTAATCCCCATTGACAAGGCTGCGCCAAAGGGACGGCTGATTTTGCCCCAGCAGCAGGTGCTTCGAGACGTTCTGGATGCCGATGGTGAGGCAATCTGCGTCAAAGAGGACCGGCTGACTGATATCCTTGGAAAGCTCCGGGAGAAGCCGGCGGTGGTGATTACCGACAGCCAGGTGTTTGACACGGTGGCGCAGCAGGTACCCCAGGAGATTCCGCTGACTTCCTTCTCCATTCTCATGGCCCGAAAGAAGGGACTGCTGGAGGAGGCGGTACGGGGCGCCGCTGCCATTGACGGGCTGGAGGACGGCGATACGGTGCTGATTTCCGAGGGCTGCACCCATCATCGGCAGTGCGATGACATCGGCACGGTAAAAATCCCAAGATGGCTGAAAAACTACACCGGAAAGCAGCTGAACATTGCCACCTCCTCGGGAAAATCCTTCCCGGAGGACTTGTCGGAATACAAGCTGGTGATTCACTGCGGCGGCTGTATGCTCAGCGAGCGGGAGGTGCGTTATCGGATGAAATGCGCCCAGGATCAGAACATCCCCATTACCAATTACGGCATTGCCATTGCTTATATGAAGGGAATTCTGCGGCGCAGTATCGCCGTATTCCCAAAGCTTTTGGCGGAACTGGAGGAAAAAGCATGATAGAAGGCCCCATGAAGCGCCGGATTGATACCCTGGCCCAGCAGCAGGATTTGCCGGATGCGGAGCTTACGGCACTGCTGGAAGGACTGACGCCGGAGTCGGCGGAATATCTCTATGCGGCGGCAAGAACGGTGCGCCATGAGATCTATGGGCATGAGGTTTATCTCCGGGGACTCATTGAGTTCACCAATGTCTGCAAAAACGACTGCTATTACTGCGGTATTCGGCGGAGCAATCAAAATGCCCAGCGGTATCGCCTTTCCAAGGAGGAAATTCTGGACTGCTGCCGGAAGGGCTATGAGCTGGGCTTCCGGACCTTTGTGCTCCAGGGAGGCGAGGATCCCTGGTATACCGATGACCGGGTGTGTGATTTGGTATCGTGCATCCACAAAAATCACCCGGACTGCGCCATTACGCTGTCCATCGGGGAGAAAAGCCGGGAGAGCTATCAGGCGTTTTTTGATGCGGGAGCAGAGCGGTATCTGCTGCGGCAGGAGACGTCCAATCCGGAGCACTACGGCATGCTCCATCCCAGAGAGCTGAGCATTGAGAATCGAAAGCGCTGCCTGTGGGATTTAAAGGACATTGGCTATCAGGTGGGCTGCGGCATTATGGTGGGTTCCCCCTACCAGACCACCGAGAATATCCTAGAGGATATCCGGTTTATGCAGCAGCTCAGGCCGCATATGATTGGTATCGGGCCGTTTATTCCCCACCAGGATACCCAGTTCCGGGACATGCCTGCCGGAACCCTGGCGGACACACTGCATTTGCTTGCAATTCTGCGGCTGATGTTCCCCCATGTGCTGCTGCCTGCAACCACCGCGCTGGGAACCATCCATCCCCTGGGCCGGGAGATGGGCATTCAGGCGGGGGCGAACGTGGTGATGCCGAACCTGTCTCCCACGGATGTGCGCAGTAAATATCTGCTCTACGACGGGAAAATCTGTACCGGCGACGAGGCTGCGGAATGCCGGCACTGTATGGAGCGGCGAATGGAACACATTGGCTATCAGGTGACGGTTTCCCGGGGTGACTACCGCGGATAAAAATAACAGGGTGCGCTGTACCATGCAGCACACCCTGTTTTAATTTTTGCCATTCCGCGACACATTTGCTGCCCCGAGGGGTAATTTCGCTCAGCCGAAGGGGAAAGTTCACGGCGGGCTGCCGCACGAATGCAGCAGCCCGCCTATGGGGGAGTGGGAAGGAAACGGTCTTGTTTTAGTTTCTGCCGATGGTCTTGTCGTCTACCATGCTGACCAGTACCAGTGCAATCACGGTGAGGACTGCCAGTACGCCATAGGCTGCGGCATAGGATGCGCTGCGGCCGATGATACCCACAATGGATACGCCCAGCGCACCAACCGCGGCAACCATGGGCTTGAGCACCTTGTAGGCCATGGGGAAGTCATAACGGCCCCAGATGGTATTGGTGAGGGAAACCAAGTAGTTTGCAGCGCCGCCCAGCATAATCGCCAGGAAGGGGAGCGAGGCAAACTTGGTGGCAGTGGTGGGAATCAGGTTCAGGACAATGGCAATAACAGCCACCACCAGCGTGATCTGAATGGCCTTCTTGGGGCCGAGCTTTGCGTCCAGAATGCCGCAGCCAACAGAACCGATGCAGGCCATAATTCCTGCGATGCCCAGCATTGCAAAGATGACGGGCGCGGGACCGCCGTTGGTGTCCACATAACCGGCCTGAATCATCCGGGGAACAAAGTTGGTCATGATGCCGAGAGACAGCAGCTCCATAATACCCAGAGAGATGGCAATGAGCCATACCTTGCCGGTGGAGAACAGCTTTTTCACAGTCCAGGGGGAGTTTTTCATATACTCCAGGCCCTCGGCCAGTTCCTTTTTCGCGGCTTCGCTGTCAAACTTCTTGTTGTTGTCAGGATAAGCGCCAGCCTGCTCCGGATAATCCCGGACAAACAGTGCCACCAGAACACAGAGCACAAAGGAGGCGACGGCATAGATGGTGTAGACCTCAGGCAGACCGCCCTTGGTGACGATATTGCCCATCACCTGGGAGGTAACTGCGGCAGACAGCGGGAAGCCAATAGTAACCCAGCCCATTGCAATGCCCTTTTTCCGGGGGAACCAGTTGGAAACCACGTTCAGAGAGCAGATGTAGCAGAAGCCCATGCCGCCCACTGCGGAAACGGCCAGACATACAAAGTAAACGGCGGGGGAAGCTGCATGCCCCCAGAACAGGCAGGCAATGCCGGTAATCAGCAGGGAAATTGCCCAGCTCCAGCGGATGGAGATTTTGCTGGACAGAACGCCCCACAGGGCGGCACCGGCTACAGCAATCCATGCGGTGATGGTGGAGAAGCCATAGAGCATGCCGCTGTTCCAGCCGTGCTGGTTGGCGAATACGTCTACGACAACATTCAGAGAGTCGTTAATCAGCGAGGAATCCAGGAAAATGCAGAGGAACGTGAGAATCAGAATGCCCCAGCCTTTCAGGCCGAAGTTGGCGCTGATGAGGGAGATATCCTTTTCTTGTGCCTTATTACTCATAACAATTCTTTCTCCTTTGCGGAGCTGCCGGAGGGCGGCTCCGGTAAAATGCGCAGTTGGTCAGACTGCGTGCTCGGATGGGAGGCGCCTGGTGGGGACGCCTCCCGCAGGGGTTACAGATTCACTGCTGCATAGTAAGCTTCCTTGGTGGCATACTCTACGGTTCTGGCCCGAACGCAGTCGCCGATTTCTGCAAAGTCCAGGGCAGTGCCGATGAAGGAGTCGGCCTCCTGGGTCTTTGCCTTCATGCCGGCCGAGAGCACCACAGAGTCGGCGGTGATGGTCTCCTGCTTTCCGTCCTTTTCGTAGGTGACGGAGGTAGCGGTGAGGGAAACGCATTTTGCACCGGTGAGGGGGATGAAGTTTGGCTCAGCGGCAATTTCGGTCATCAGCTCGTTCCGTCCTGTGGTGGAGGCATCGGGCGCAAGCTCAGACTGCATCTCCATGACGGTAACCTTTTTGCCCAGCTTTGCATAGTGGAGGGCGGTTTCGCAGCCGACCTGACCGCCGCCGATGAGAATCACTTCGTTGCCCAGCGTATCCTCATGGCCCAGGGTCTGGATCGCAATCTTTGCCTGCTCGACACCGGGAACCGGGAGAATCAGCGGCTCGGCACCGATGGCAACCAGCACAGCGTCATAGCCCTGTACGGTTTCGGGAGTTGCCTTTGTGCCAAGCTTCACGTCGATGGGACGCTTGTTTACTTGCCCAATCAGCCAGTTCATATAGTCCTTTACCGGGTACTTGAAGGAGAAATAACCGGCATAATGGAGCATACCGCCCAGCCGGTCCGCTTCCTCAAACAGCGTAACCTGATGGCCGCGGTCTGCTGCAACACAGGCGGCCTTCATGCCTGCAGGACCGCCGCCAATGACGGCAACCTTCTTACATACCGCAGGTTCCTGTACCAGCTTTTTAAGGCTTGCTTCCAAACCGGCGGTGGGGTTGACGGCGCACTGGAAGTGATGGCCGTAAACGGTGGAGTCGTGGCAGCGCATGCACTTGATGCAGGGGGTAACGTCCTCGGTTTTTCCGGCCATGCCCTTGTGGATCAGCTCGGGATCAGCAATCAGGCTCCGGGCCATGGTCACAAGATCCGCCTTGCCGTCCTCAATGATGCTCTCGGCGGATTCCAGGGAATCAATGGCGCCAAGGGTCACGACGGGTACATGGATTTTGCCGGATTTCTTGAAGGCTTCTGCCACATAGACGTTGGGCATGGGGGGACGGAAGCCGCAGGGATGAACCCAGGTCATCCACTTGGGATTGTGCATACCGGCAGAAACCTGGAGAATGTCCAGATGATCCTGGATCAGCTCGCCAATGCGGATGCCCTCGTCCAGGTCAATGCCGCCTTCTTCAAATTCGGTGCCGGAAATCCGGACCTCAATGAGCAGTTTATTGCCAACACGGGCACGAATGGCGTCGAGAATCTCAATGAGATACCGGCAGCGGTTCTCCGTGGAGCCGCCGTATTCATCGGTTCGCTTGTTGGTCAGCGGGGAGAGAAACTGTGCCAGGGGAACCGAATGACCGGAGTGGATCAGAATGGCGTCGAAGCCGCAGTCTACCAGGTCGGCAGCTGCCTGCGCCCATTCCTCTTTAAACGCCTCCATGGCCTCTCGGGTGATCTCATGACCGGTGGCCCAGCCCATGATGGAGCAGCCGTCGGATA
>CAVEIY010000038.1:2773-14606 GCA_963615825.1 Flexilinea sp. | reverse complement strand
TTTGAGGACACCTTGCCCAACGGCCTGAGAATCAAAGTGGTACCCAAGCGCGGCTTTGCCCGGACCTATGCCTTCTTTGCCACCAACTATGGCTCGATGGACACCCGATTCCAGCTGGACGGGAAGCTCTATGTTTCTCCGGATGGCGTGGCCCACTATCTGGAGCACAAGATGTTTGACATGCCCGACGGCAATGCACTCCAGAAGATGTCTGCCACCGGCGCCAGTCCCAATGCCTTTACCAGCTACAATCTTACGGCCTATCATTTCTCCTGCACCTCTGAGTTTGAGGAGAACTTCCGGACGCTGCTCCAGTTCGTATCCCAGGGCTATTTTACCCAGGAGAGCGTGGAAAAGGAGCGCGGAATCATCGCCCAGGAAATCAATATGTATGCGGATAATCCCGGCTCTCGGGTGGATGAAAACCTGTTCCGCGCCATGTACCAGAACCATCCCATTCGGGTGCCGGTACCTGGAACGGTAGAGAGTATCCAGGATATCACGGCGCAGACGCTCATTGACTGCCACCGTGCGTTCTATGATCCCTCCAATATGGTGCTTTGCGTGGTGGGCGATGTGGATCCCCAGATGATCCGGGAAACGGCTTTGGAGATCCTTCCGAAGGTACCCGGCGGCGCATCTGAGCGGGACTATGGAGCGAAGGAGCCTGCTGAGCCTTTGATGCACACCATTACCCAGGAGATGGAGGTTTCCATGCCTATGTTCTCCGTGGGCTTTAAGGGAGCGGAGATTCCCAAGGGACCCCAGCGCCTGCGCCAGGAGATCATCGGTGATCTGGCCGGAGAGATTTTGTGCGGCGAAAGCTCCCGGTTGTATCAGTCCCTGTATGAAAGCGGACTGATTGATCCCGGCTTTGGGGTCAGCTATAGCCTGGTACGGGAGCTGTCGATGCTTTGCCTGGGCGGAGACAGCGAGAATCCTCAGGCCGTGCTGGACGCGGTGCTGGAGGAAGCGCAGCGGATTGTCAAGGAGGGCGTGGATGAGGCGCTGTTCCTGCGGCTCAAGCGTTCGGCCGTTGGGCGGAGAATTCGCGGATTGGACAGCTTTGAGGGGCTGTGCTACCGTCTGGCCCTGTCGGACTTTGATGGCTATGACTATTTTACGTTCCCGGAGCTGTATGAATCCATTACGGCAGAGGACGTTCGGCAGCTCATTGCCCGGGAAATTACCCCGGAGCAGGCGGTCTTGTCGATCATTCTGCCAAAAACCAGGGAGGAATAACCATGTACGGAACCATATCCTTTCCGGGACTGGGGCTGAGCTTCAATCCCTCCAGAGTGGCGTTTTCCATCGGCAGTAAGCCCATCTATTGGTATGGTATTATCATTGCCGCGGGCTTTCTGCTGGCGGTCTATTATGCCATGAAACGGGCGGATCAGTTCGGCCTGACCCAGGACAATATCATTGACATGCTGATTTGCGCCGTTCCTCTTGCTATCATCGGCGCACGGGCCTACTATTGCCTGTTTTCCTGGAATCTCTACAAAGACGACCCCATCCGGGTCCTCTACATATGGGAGGGCGGACTGGCTATTTACGGCGGTGTCATCGGCGCAGTGATCGGACTGTTCCTCTATACCAAGGTGAAAAAGGTAAAAACCACGGCTATGCTGGACATTGGCGGCCTGGGACTGCTGATTGGTCAGTCCATTGGCCGTTGGGGCAACTTCATGAATCGGGAGGCATTCGGCGCGCAGACCGATAGCTTCCTGCGGATGGGGCTGACCGATGCCAGCGGTGCAACCATCTATGTACACCCCACGTTCCTCTATGAGTCGGTGTGGAATGCCGTTGGACTTTTGATCCTGCATTTCTACTCCAAACGCCGGAAGTTCGACGGGCAGATTTTTCTGATGTATCTGGGCTGGTACGGCCTGGGCCGGATGTTTATCGAAGGACTGCGCACTGACAGCCTGTATGTTGGCTCGTCGAATCTGCGGGTCAGCCAGCTGCTGGCAGGAATCTGCTTCCTTGGTGTGGTGATTTTCCTGGTGTATGATAAGATTTTCCGGGAGCATGATCCGGAGGAGCTGTATGTCAATCAGGTGGCACGGCAGAAGGCAGCGGAGGCCGCAGCGGAAGAGACGGTAGAGCTGGCTGCGGAAGAAACCGTAGAACCGGAGGCAGCGGAGCAGACTGCGACGGAGGCGGAAGCGCCGGCAGAACCGGAAGCGGACGCGGAACCGCCGGAAGCTGCACCGGAACAGAAATCGGAGGAATCCTCTCAGCAGGAATAATCGCAGTTCATGACAAGCTTGGAAAGAAGCTCTCGCCAATATGGCGGGAGCTTTTTTGCGAATTATTGCACCGAAATGTAACAGCCGACCCGGAACCGGCGTTTCGTATAGTGACAGCTGTCATTCAAACCGAGGGGATGTGAAAGTGTTGACAGAAGAAAAGCTCCTTAGGGGACTGCGTGACCGGCAGCCTGCGGCGCTGGAAGCCCTGATTGCGCAATATAACCGCTATGTGGTAACCATCCTGACGGCGGTGCTGGGCGCAAATGGCTGCCAGCAGGATGTCGAAGAGCTTAGCTCCGATGTGTTTGTGGCGGTCTGGAAGCATGTGGACGCCCTAAAACCCGGAAAGGTCAAAGCCTATATCGGCGCAACGGCGCGGAATACCGCAAAAAGCTTCCTGCGAAAGCAAAGAAAGCTGCCCATGGACGAGGACGAGCTGTTGGAGATTGCGGACCGCCAGACCCCAGAGCATACACTGCTGAAAAAGGAGCGCCAAAAGCTGGTGCAGGAGGCGGTGCTTTGCATGGAGCAGCCGGATCGGGAGATCTTTCTCCGGTACTATTACTATTTGCAGTCGTCTACGCAGATTGCACAGGCGATGGGAATGGGTGCAAGCGCAGTGCGCGCCAGACTAATGCGCGGGCGCAATGTGCTGCGGAACAAACTCTGCAAGGAGGAAATTTTATGAAGATTACAGATCTACTGGACGATTATTATGACGACAGCGTCAAGCTGCCGGAATGCAGTGCGCCCTATGACCGGGCAGTATTGGAGCGGACGAAAAAGAAGCTGGGAATCACCTGTAAAAAGCGCCGTCTGCCTAAGGGCATACTGATTGCCGCCGTGTTGACCCTGGCGCTGTCCATTACCGCCGGAGCTGTGGGCTATACGGTTTGGGACGCTGCGCGGAAGGACGCCGGACTGGAAAACGGTCAGTCCATTCCGGAGTATACGGAATACCACGATTCGGCGCAGAACGCTTCGGCGGAAACGACGGAGAATTTGGTGGAAGGCGCGAAGCTGCAGCTGGTGTCTACCCTGGGATCCGGCTCGGACCTGAGTATTTATATGACTGCTCAGCCTGTGACCCAGGAGCAGGCAGACCGGCTGAGCGAGGAAAATCAGGGGCTTGATACCTTTGCTATGTGGGAGATTTCTGTAGCGGCTGATCAGGAAGTAGAAATGGATGGCATGACATGCAGCGCGAAACAGCTGGAATACGATCCGGAAACCGAGACGGCACTGATTTGCGGCAGCATACATGGAGATTTCCTGTCGCAGATTACGGAGCTGACGGTAACGGTGGGTTCTTTCTACCAGTCAGACGGAAAAGCGGACATTACGAATTATGGGAGCATGACGATTCCAGTTACCATGTCAGAGGAGCTTGTATTCCAGTCGGAGACGGCGCTGGAGAATTCCTTTGTGGATGCACAGGGAACCGTGACGCAGGTGACGGTGTATGCCAGCTACATCTCCATTCAGGCGGAGGTAGAACCCTTTGGCGACTGGTGCAGCCGGAATGGCGAGGACGCATGGAACAGGATTGGCAGTGCCTATTGGGGCTACTACGATGAAACAGCAGGGCAGGAGAACTATACGGAGACAGACGCGCAGGTGGCATATCGGCGCTCCTGGGAAGTAGCGCTGAACGATCTCCTTTCTGCGGACAGCTACCTGACCCTGCAGGACGGAAGCGTAATTTTCTTGTCTGACCTCCAGATGATCAGCGGGGAGGACGATTTGGAAACGGGCGATTACATTGAGGATTTTCAGCTGCCTGCTGCGGTGAATCTTGCGGAGGTAGAAAGCCTGACTTTGGGCGGTGTGACCTATTTCCCGGCTGAGTCCGATTAAGTATTTTGGGGCTGCTGCAAAGAAGCGTTGCGGCAGCCCCATTCTCTCTTGACAAAATCCCGCTCCCATGGTATTTTAAATATGGTCATACAACTGACGGAAGTGGAGTACCACATGGAGTATGACCCGTGAAATGCCGACCGTCTGGGCAATCTGTCCGGATTGGTGGGCTTTTTTTTCTGCTGATTCGGAATCATGCAAAGGAGTGCTGAATATGAAAACTGACATTGAAATCGCACAGGCTACCCCCATGCTTCCCATTGACCAGGTGGCCGCCAAAGCTGGCATCGACGGCGAGCTGCTGGAGCACTATGGCAAGTACAAGGCGAAGCTGGATATCACTGGTCTGAAAAATGCTCCCAGAAAGGGCAAGCTGATTCTGGTAACGGCCATTAACCCCACTCCGGCAGGAGAGGGCAAAACCACCACCAGCGTCGGTCTGGCAGACGCTCTGGTGAAGAAGGGCAAGAACGCCATGCTGTGCCTGCGGGAACCCTCCCTTGGCCCCGTGTTCGGCGTAAAAGGCGGTGCAGCAGGCGGCGGTTATGCTCAGGTGGTGCCCATGGAGGATATCAACCTGCATTTTACCGGCGATTTCCACGCCATTGGCGCCGCCAACAATCTGCTGGCAGCCATGCTGGACAACCACATTCAGCAGGGCAACCTTCTGGATATCGACGTAAAGAACATCACCTGGAAGCGCTGCGTGGATATGAACGACCGTCAGCTTCGGAATATCATCTGCGGCATTGGCGGCAGAATGCAGGGCGTTCCCAGAGAGGACGGCTTTGATATTACGGTTGCCTCCGAGATTATGGCAGTGCTGTGCCTGGCCAGCGACCTGATGGACCTCAAGCAGCGGCTCGCCCGGATGATTGTGGGCTATAACCGCAAGGGCGATCCCATCACAGCTCACGATCTCAAGGCCGAGGGCGCGCTTACGGCTCTGCTAAAGGACGCCATTAAGCCGAATCTGGTGCAGACCCTGGAGCACAACCCGGCCATTGTCCATGGCGGACCCTTTGCCAATATCGCTCACGGCTGCAACTCCGTTTCCGCAACGGATACGGCACTGAAGCTCAGCGACTACGTGGTCACTGAGGCGGGCTTTGGCGCAGATCTGGGTGCAGAGAAGTTCCTGGACATTAAGTGCCGCTACGCGGGAATGGAGCCTTCTGCGGTGGTCATTGTGGCAACAGTAAAGGCACTAAAATACAACGGCGGCGTCCCCAAAACCGAGCTGGGGCAGGAGAATCTTCCGGCACTGGAGAAGGGCATCCCCAACCTCCTAAAGCATGTGGAGAATATCACTCAGGTATTTGGTCTGCCCGCTGTGGTGGCCATCAACCGGTTTACCCAGGATACCGATGCGGAGCTGAATCTCATCCGGGAGAAGTGTGCCCAGTACGGCGTCAATGTTGCCCTCAGCGAGGTCTGGGGCAAAGGCTCCGAGGGCGGCTTGGAGCTGGCAGACGAGGTGCTTCGGCTGTGCGAAAAGCCCCATGATTTCCACTTTGCCTATGAACTGGACAAGTCCATCACCGAGAAGATTGAAACCATCGTCCGGCGGATCTATGGCGGCAGCGGCGTAACCTACAGCAAGGCAGCCAAGGATTCCATCAAGAAGCTTACCGAGCTGGGCTATGAAAATCTGCCCATCTGCATGGCAAAGACCCAGTATTCTCTGTCTGACGATCAGACGAAGCTGGGCCGTCCCGAGGGCTTTACGATTAACGTTACCAAGGTAAAGATTTCTGCCGGCGCAGGCTTTATTGTGGTGCAGACCGGCGATATTATGACCATGCCCGGACTGCCCAAGGTTCCTGCGGCAGAGAAGATCGACGTGGACGAAAACGGTGTGATTACCGGCCTGTTCTGATACATTTCTGTCCCATTGTGTATTGACAATTCCGGGGAAAAAGCATACAATTTGAACAATTAAGGGTGCCGGGCTTTGCTCGGCGGACCATCAAAAAGGAGATGCTGTTATGTCGTTTCTGGATACACTGAAAAAGACTGCCGGAATTGCCGCTCAGGTTACGGCTTCCGCTGCAGATACCGCTGTGAGCAAGACCAAAACCATGGCTTCCATTGGCCGGGTAAAGCTGGCGATTTCCAGCGAAGAGGATAAGCTCAAAAAGGCATATACCGAGCTGGGCCGTCTGTTCTATCGGGATTATCAGGCTCAGGCTGAGGCGGATATGACCGAATATCAGCCCTGGTGTGACCGTGCAGCCGATGCCCGGGAGCAGATTCAGCGCCTGACCCAGGAGCTGGAAACGCTGAAGGCAGAGGGCAAGGAGCAGAAGGAAGCACCTCAGGAGGCGGAGGATATGTCCATCTTTGCGGATCTGGACGAGCCGGAGGAAGCGCCGGTTCAGTCGGAAGAGGCTGAGACTCCTGCAGAAGCTCCTGATGCGCCTCAGGAGCCGGAAGAGAATCCTGTGACCAGCGACACCGAAGCGGAAGAAAAGCCTGCTGAGGAGGCGCCTGTGGTGCCGGAGATCAACCCGGACATTGTGGGGACCTTCTATCTGGATACCTCGGGACAGGATACCGAAGTTTAATGGAATGATTCAGCGCCCATGACGAGCAGCGTTTGTTCGTCATGGGCGCTGTGTTTTGTTATCTGCGGTTCAGCTTTTCTTCCCGGCGGTTCTGTTCCTGCTGGTTCTGCTGCTTCTGCTCCCGCTGGTTCTGGTTCTGGTTCTGCTGCTGCTTCTGCTCTCTGCGATTCTGCTTCTCGTCCATTTGGAAAACCCTCCTTGCGTTGATGTCGGATTCGCTCCGCCGAGGTAGTATAACCGGCTTTTCAGGATTTATCCTTCGGTTTAAAAATCACGGCACAGAGATAGCCAAAGATCATGGCAGCCGTAACACCACCGGCAGCGGCCGTAAAGCCGCCGGTGAAAATCCCGATCCAGCCATCCTTGTCGATGGCTTCTTTTACACCCTTGGCCAGGTTATAGCCGAAGCCGGTGAGCGGAACGGTAGCGCCCGCTCCGCCCCATTCCTTGATAGGGGCATAGAGGCCCAGTCCTCCCAGAATCACGCCTGCTACCACATAGCTCACCAGTATTTTTGCCGGAGTGAGCTTTGTCTTATCAATCAAAATCTGCCCGATGGCGCAGAGCACGCCGCCGCAGAGAAAGGCATTGAGATATTCCATCAGATACACCCGCTTTCCATTGAAATTGCCACAGCATGGCAGACAGAGGGAATGGATTCCCCCTGCTGGGTGGAGACAGGGGAGAGCAGCGCTCCGGTGCCGCAGAACAGAATATTCCGGAGCTTTCTGGTTTTGAGCTTTTCCATGAGATAGCCGCAGAGTACCACGGCGCTGCATCCGCATCCGGACCCACCGGCATGGACGTCCTGGCGCTCCAGATCAAAGATCATGGTGCCGCAGTCATCCAGTTTGTCTCCAAGGGAAAGCCCCTCCCGGCGGAACAGGTCCCTTGCAAGCTCTTTGCCCACCTGCCCAAGATCGCCGGACACAATGAGATCATAGTCGTTCGGGGTGAGTCCGGTATCCTGAAAGTGTCCCAGAACCGTGTCCACAAAGGCGGGCGCCATGGCAGCCCCCATGTTGTTGGCGTCGGTGATTTTCAAATCCACGATTTTTCCGGTGGTAAAGCCGCGGATATAAGGGGGCGCTTGGTTTGGCCCTACCAGAACAGCACCGGAACCGGTGACTGTCCATTGGGCGGTGGGGGTTCGCTGACCGCCATATTCCAGGGGAAGGCGGTATTGCCGTTCTGCGGAGGCAAAATGAGAGGAGGTCATGGCGGCGGCAAGCTCGGCATAACCGCCCTCTACTGCCATAGCGGCAAGGCTCAGGCTTTCGGCCATGGTGGAACAGGCGCCATACAGCCCATAAAAGGGAATATCGGTGCCCCGGGCGGCGAAGCTGGTGCCAATACACTGGTTGAGCAGGTCCCCGGCGAAGAGCATATGCATGCTGGAGGGGGAGAGAGAGGCTTTTTTCAGCGCTTCCTGCAGGGCCAGGGTTTGCATCTGACTTTCGGCCTTTTCCCAGGTGGGCTGACCAAAGTGGGTGTCGGTGCTGATTTGATCAAAATAGGCGGCCAGGGGGCCTTCTCCTTCCTTTTTGCCCACCACCGAGGCATAGGAAAGGATAGACGGGGGAAAATCAAAGCGGACGGACTGCCGCCCCAAATGTTTTCGGTTCATATGCAGTCTCCAATCTGTGTTTTGGGATAGTATGCCCAGACAGAGAACATGCATGCAAAAATGGCGTTTTCCGTACAAAATTCGTACAGAAAACGCCATTTGGGTTATCTATTCTTTTGAACGTTCCATCAAAGCAGTCCTAAGGCAATACCGTACCAATCGGAGACGCATTTGCGCGGTGCCCCCATAAGTTTTCCATTGCAGCGGTAAGCCGCGCCTTGCCGGTATCGCTCATTTCACACAGCGGCATCCGCAGCGGACCGACCTCCAACCCCATGAGATTCATGGCGGTTTTGATCGGAATGGGATTTGTCTCGCAGAACAGCGCGTCGATCAGCTCGGCATAGGTCCGCTGAAGTTCGGCGGCAGCCTGATAATCTCCCTGGAGACAGGCGGCGGTTAGCTGAGATACGGCCTTGGGACAGAGATTGGCCAAGACGGAGATAACGCCCTTACAGCCCATTGCCATCAGCGGAACAATCTGCATATCGTTGCCGCTCCAGACGTGGAAGTCCGCACCGCAGGCGTCCAGCGTACGCAGCACCAGCTCTGTGCTGCCGGACGCCTCCTTCACGCCGTTGATCCGGGGATGTTTGGCGAGCTGGCGATAATCATCGACATTCATGGACACGCCGGTCCGAGAGGGAACGTTGTAGACAATGATGGGAAGCTCCACATGGTCGGCAACGGTAAGATAATGCCGTACCAGCCCCACCGGCGTACACTTGTTATAATAGGGCGTTACCAGCAGCAGACCGTCGGCACCAACACGCTGTGCTTCCTGACTGAGATGAAGCGTGGCAGCCGTGCTGTTGCTGCCGGTACCGGCGATAACCGGAATCCGGCCATGGACCGCATGGACGCAGTGGGCAATCACTGCGATATGCTCCTGTTCGTTCAGGGTTGCGGATTCTCCTGTGGTTCCGCAGACGGTGATAGCGGAGGTGCCGCCAGCAATCTGCAGTTCGATGAGCTGAGTGAGCTTTTCGTAGTTGACGGAGCCATCGGCGTGCATGGGGGTGACGATGGCAACGCTGGAACCGGTGAACAGGGGCGTTTTCATGCAGGAACCTCGCTTTCCTGGGCGACTTAGCGGCGGGTGATGTAGCCCTCCGCGCAAAGAAGCTCAGCCAGCAGCGTAGCACCACCGGCCGCACCGCGCAGAGTGTTGTGAGAAAGGCACACAAACTTGACATCATACTGGGTGTCTGGGCGCAGGCGACCTACCGAGATGGCCATACCGCCCTCCAGATCCCGCTGGAGCTTCGTCTGGGGCATATTGTCCTCTTCAAAATAGTGGATAAACTGACGGGGCGCATGGGGGAGCTCCAGCTCCTGGGGGCGACCCTTGAAGTTTTTCCACAGCGCCTTGAAATCATCCAGATCCACAGGCTTTTCAAAGGATGCAAATACGGCGGCCATATGACCGTTGGAAACGGGAACACGGAGGCACTGAGTGGTGATGGAGGGACCGTCGGCATTCTTGATGATGCCGTCCTCCACATGACCCCATACCTTCAGCGGCTCCTGCTCAGACTTCTCTTCCTCACCGCCGATGTAGGGAATCAGGTTATCCACCATCTCAGGCCAGGTTTCAAAGGTCTTTCCTGCGCCGGAGATGGCCTGATAGGTGCAGACCAGAACCTTTTTGAGGCCGTACTTTTCCTTGAGAATGGAAAGCGCGGGGACATAGCTCTGAATGCTGCAATTGGATTTCACGGCAATGAAGCCGCGGGTGGTGCCAAGCCGCTTCCGCTGGTCGGCAATGACCTTCAAATGGTCGTTGTTGATCTCGGGAATTACCATGGGAACGTCCGGCGTACCACGGTGGGCGGAGTTATTGGAGACAACCGGGCATTCCAGCTGGGCATATTTGTACTCCAAAGCGCGGATGGCTTCCTTATCCATATCGACAGCGCAGAATACGAAATCCACCATCTGGGCAATCTTCTCTGCGTCGGCCTGCGCGTCCATCACGGTGATATCCGCAGCCCACTGGGGAATTGGCGTATCCATGCACCACTTTTTGCCCACAGCTTCGGCGTATTTCTTCCCGGCAGAACGGGCGGAGGCGGCCAACACCACAGCCTCGAACCAGGGGTGACCATCCATGAGCGTGATAAAGCGCTGTCCTACCATACCGGTGGCGCCGATGATGCCTACTTTGTACTTTTCCATACTTGCATCGCTCCTTATAATAGCATAGATCCTTGGGGCAAAAATGTGCAGCCCCTTATAAAAATAACCGGCAGGGAGAACCAGCCGGCAGCTATGCCCATATCAGCAGAATCGCGGTTCGTCCGAGGAAAGAAACGCATATTCCGGAATTAGAATAATAGTAGCACAGGGGAAAAACTCTGTCAAGGCGGCAAGACAGAGAGAAAATTCGGGAAAATCACCGCATCCTTGTGCGAAAAGGCGGAAGGGGAGAGAAAATCGAACGGATCGTAATTTGCACGGACGGCACAGTTAAGGCAATACCGCATAATTCGGCAAGGAGATTTGGCGTGGAATTTTGCAACACAAATTTGTTGCGAAAACGCCGGAATACTTTGTGTATTTCAAGATTTTCGCAGCGGATTTGTGGGGTAAAAGAACCGTCAAAGCCTGCAGCCGAAATTGTGCGGTGTTGCCTTAAAACTGGTCGAAAAATTCACTGCGCTCCGCTTTTTCCTGTGCCTCCTGACGCAGCTGTTCCCGAACTGCTTCCAGTACCACACGGCAGACGTAGCGGTTGACGGTTTCGCCGCGCTTTTTTGCGCACTCGGCAATGAGCTTGCGGCTGCCCTTGGGGAGTGCCATGTTGATCCGGTCATAGTGGGCTGCGGTGTATTTGTTGTTTGCACGGATTTTTGCGTCGCTGTTTTTCTTCTCTGGCATAGATTTCACCTCGTAGGCATCATAGCACAAAGAAGAGAAAATGTCCAGAATACAATGAACCATTGTTGAAATATACAATGGTTCATTGTTTACCGGAGAGAAAAACAAACAGAATCCGGAGAAAACTGTTGCGTTATCTGCCGGAATGTATTATGATATTCTTTACCGGAAAACACCGGATTACGCATGAAATGATAGAGGGTTTCAAGAGATGAAAACCAGTGACTTTTATTATGATCTGCCCCAGGAGCTGATTGCACAGACGCCGCTGGAGCGTCGGGACAGCTCACGATTGATGGTATTAAACCGTGAAACCGGTGCGATTCAGCACCAGCACTTTTTCAATCTGCCGGAGCATTTGCATCCCGGCGATACGCTGGTATTGAACGACAGCCGGGTGCTGCCTGCACGGCTGTACGGGCATCGCGTTCCCACTGGCGGCGCAGTGGAATTGCTGCTTCTCAAGGACGTCGGAGAAGGGGAATGGGAATGCCTGGCCCGTCCGGGACGGAAGCTGAAGCCCGGTGCGGAGGTTTCTTTTGGAGAAGGCGAACTGACAGCGACCATTGCTGAGGACCTTCAGGAGGGCAAAAAGCTGGTGCAGTTCCACTATGAAGGCATCTTTTTGGAGATCCTGGAGC
>CAVEIY010000038.1:1226-2763 GCA_963615825.1 Flexilinea sp. | reverse complement strand
GCAAAACGGCGAACGGTATCAGACGGTTTACTCCCGGGTGACGGGATCGGCAGCAGCTCCCACGGCCGGATTGCACTTTACCAAGGAACTGCTGGAGAAGATTCAGAACATGGGCGTGGATATTGCCTATGTGACCCTGCATGTGGGCTTAGGCACCTTCCGTCCGGTGTCAGCAGAGGAGGTAACGGATCACCATATGCATTCGGAGTTCTGCATGATTTCCAAGGAGACAGCGGAACTGCTGAACGAGACGCATCGGCGGGGCGGACGCATCGTCTGTGTGGGTACCACCTCCTGCCGTACACTGGAGAGTTTTGCGCATGAGGACGGAACCTTTGAGGAAAGCTCCGGCTGGACGGATATCTTTATCTATCCGGGCTATCGGTTTAAGGCTATGGATGCACTGGTGACCAATTTCCATCTGCCGGAGAGCACGCTGGTGATGCTGGTTTCGGCTTTTGCCGGTCGGGAGCATATTCTGAATGCCTACAATACGGCGGTACAGGAACGCTATCGTTTCTTCAGTTTTGGAGATGCGATGCTCATTGAATAATAATTTGGAGAGGGATTATGTTTAAAGTCATCAAAACGGAAGGCTTGGCACGGCGAGGGGAGTTCACCTGCCCGCACGGCACGGTGCAGACTCCTGTGTTTATGAATGTCGGCACCCAGGGAGCCATTAAGGGCGCACTGAGTGCCTTTGACCTGGAGCACATTGGCACCCAGATTGAACTGAGCAACACCTATCATCTGCATTTGCGTCCCGGCGACCAGGTGGTGAAGGCCATGGGCGGGCTGCACAAGTTTATGACCTGGAACGGACCGATTCTCACGGATTCCGGCGGATTTCAGGTATTTTCACTGTCGGGTCTGCGGAAAATTACCGAAGAGGGCGTGACGTTTGCCTCTCATCTGGATGGCCACAAGATCTTTATGGGACCGGAAGAGAGTATGCAGATTCAGTCCAATCTTGGCTCGGATATTGCCATGGCCTTTGACGAATGCGTGGAGAATCCGTCCCCCAGAAAGTACGTGAAGGATTCCGTGGAACGGACTCAGCGGTGGCTGGAACGGTGCATCAAGGAGCTGGACCGGCTGAATCAGCTGCCGGATACGGTGAATCCCGGTCAGGTACTCTTTGGTATCAACCAGGGCGGCACCTACGACGATCTTCGGATCTGGCACATGCAGCAGCTTCGGAATATGCCGGTGGCGGGCGTTGCCATTGGCGGCCTTGCGGTGGGCGAGCCGACGGAGACGATGTATCACATTTTGGATGTGCTGGCGGATTATGCGCCGGAGGAGAAACCGCGGTATCTCATGGGCGTCGGTACGCCCAGCAATATCATTGAAGCGGTGGCAAGGGGCGTTGATTTCTTCGACTGCGTGATGCCGGCGAGAAACGCACGCCATGGCCGTTTGTTCACCTGGGAAGGCGCCGTCAATATGAAAAACGCCAAGTATATTTACGATGACAAGCCCATTGATCCCCAGTGCGACTGCCCGGTTTGCCGCCGCTATACCCGCAGCTATATTC
>CAVEIY010000038.1:0-1167 GCA_963615825.1 Flexilinea sp. | reverse complement strand
CAGTGCGACTGCCCGGTTTGCCGCCGCTATACCCGCAGCTATATCCACCATCTGTTCAAGGCGGAGGAAATGCTGGCCATGCGTCTGTCGGTGATGCACAACCTGTATTTCTACAATAAGCTGGCCGAACGGATTCGTGACGCCATTGATACCGATACCTTTGCGGACTTCCGGGCGGAATATTCTGAGAAGCTGGCAAGAAAGATTTAATTTGCCCTTGCAATCTTCGCCATATCACCGTATAATAATGTCTGCTGAATAAAAAACGGAGGAATTATCATGTCTTTTTCCATTCTGACTTCGACAAGCGGCAATACCACCGCAAGTCTGCTGACCACCCTGCTGCCCTTTGTAGTCCTGATTGTCGTATTCTACTTCCTGCTGATTCGTCCCGAAAACAAGAAGAAGAAAGCACTCAGCGAGATGCGGGATTCTCTTTCCGTGGGCGATGAAGTAACCACCATCGGCGGTATTGTGGGCAAGGTTGTCCACATCAAAGACGATCTGGTCACCATCGAGACCAGCGAGGACCGCGTTCGCATCCAGTTCACCCGCTGGGCAATTTCCACCAAGGGCACCCAGACCCAGGAGTCCAAGTAAGGGATAATACCTGCTCCTCTCACATACTCTTTATGGAGTACTGTGAGAGGAGATTTTTTATGAAGGGGATCAAACTGGCAAAGGGAATCCTGATTGGGGCGGCTGGCGCGATGCTTTCGGCAGTGATTCTGAGCGCGCTGTTTTCGCTGTTGGTGCATAGCGGCGCGGTACCCATGGGCGGAATGCGCTATGGCGCCTGGGGGATTACGCTGATTGCCGGAATCGCAGCGGGCATTCTGGCGGCTGGGATTACCGGTCAAATGCGGCTTCCCATGGCGCTGGCGGCAGGCGGGATCTATCTGCTTTTGGCACTGGTGCTGCGGGGACTTCTGTTCGGAAGTATGGGAGAGCGGCCATGGATTACGGTGATTCTGCTCTGCCTGGGGGCATTGGGCGGAGCTATGACGCAATCCCGCGGAAAAACACGCCGCCGCCGGGTTCGGTAACGGAGAAACGACCCAAAAAGTGAAAAAGCGATTGCATTCTATTGGGGGCTATGCTATAATGAGCAAAGAATATCACTCAGGGAGGTAAGATTATGGAACATATTAAAACGCTGACCGGCGC
>CAVEIY010000037.1:6127-14628 GCA_963615825.1 Flexilinea sp. | reverse complement strand
ATATGATGGTGCTGATGCTGGTAGCCCTTGGCGGCATGTTCTCCGAACGGTCCGGCATTATCAATATCGCGCTGGAAGGCATTATGGTCATCGGCGGTCTGGTTGGCGTTCTGATGACCCGGATGCTGCCTGCTACCCTCCCCGCCTGGGCGATGGTAACTCTGAGCATTCTCGGCTCTGCGGTATTCGGCGCGCTGTATTCCGCACTGCTGGCATTTGCTTCGGTCAACCTGAAAGCAGATCAGACCATTGGCGGTACGGCACTGAACCTGCTGGCTACGGCGCTGGCGCTGGTTGCTGCAAAGCGGTTTAACGGCAGTCAGTCCGGCAAGGTGGACTTCGATAACTCCGCCTTCTCCTTCCAGATTGGTGGACTGACCCTGAACGTATTCTTCTTCATTGGCATTGTGATTCTGATTGCAGCCTATGTGGTGCTGTATCGGACCCGGTTCGGTCTGCGGCTATCTGCCTGCGGCGAGCATCCCCAGGCAGCGGATTCCGTGGGTATCAACGTTTATAAAATGCGTTGGTGCGGCGTACTGATTTCCGGTGTTCTGGGCGGAATCGGCGGCTTTGCCTATATCGTTCCCTCGGTTTCTTCCTGGAACTTTGAGGTAGGCGTTGCCGGTATGGGCTTCCTGGCACTGGCAGTTATGATCTTCGGTCAGTGGAAGCCGCTTCAGATCGCAGGTGCGGCGCTGTTCTTTGCAGTGTTTAAGGCACTGGCCAACATTGCAGACTCTACGTTCCTGGCTGCGTTCCACTGGAGCAAGGAAATCTATAATATGATGCCCTTTATTGCCTCCATGGTGATTCTGATCTTCACCTCTAAGAAGTCCAGAGCGCCCAAAGCAGAAGGCATTCCCTACGATAAGGGCAGCAGATAACAGCAAACACCCGCCGATTTTCGGCGGGTGTTTTTCAAAAGCACCGGAAGGCAACGCCCTCCGGTGCTTCGTTTGCTTAGAGAACCACTAGCTTTGCTAGTGGGCAAAGAGCTTATAGCTATGGACAAAATAAAAGCTCCTTGATAATGTAGATGTAAAGGTTTGCCGACCAACATTACAAAATCAAGGAGGTCTCTCACATGAAAGACATAAACAGTTTAGAACATACGAAGTGGAGATGTCAATACCATATTGTATTTGCGCCCAAATACAGAAGACTGGCGATATATGGAGAATTGAAAAAGGACATAGGATTTATTTTGCGGAAATTGTGTGAGAAAAAAAGGAATCGAGATTATTGAAGCCGAAGCGTGTCCGGATCATATTCACATGCTAGTAAGTATACCGCCAAAGATGAGTGTATCGTATGTGGTAGGGTATCTAAAAGGAAAAAGCAGTCTGATGATATTCGATAGACATGCGAATTTGAAATACAAGTATGGGAATAGACATTTCTGGGCAAGAGGCTACTATGTCGATACGGTAGGACGAAACAAAAAAGTGATTCAAGAGTATATCCAGAACCAGCTAAAAGAGGATGAATTAGCGGATCAGATGAGCATAAAGGAATACTACGATCCGTTTAGCGGAGAAAAGTACCCAACGCGGAATCGCAAGAAGTAAATCCGTTTACGGATAGCAAGAAACTATAAGGCAAGCCAGCAGCCCCTTTAGGGGCCGCCGGAGAATGGATGCGGTCGGCAAACCATTCGGGGCCTCTTTAGAGGCTGCTGGTATGATGCCCTTCTAGGGCTTACTCATGCCTCCGGCTTAGCCGGAGGTCATGACTTAGTTTGCTTCCAGACTCAGGTATACTTCGTCGCTCTGCGCATCGGCATCCATTTCCTCTGCGGCAGGCAGCTGATCCGCGACCAGCTGATAATCCGCTGCACTGACATGGTACACAATATCGCCGGAGGACAGCGCAATAATCTCCGCCTGAGGAAGCAGCCGGAACAGTTCCGTCTCCGTGGTGTCTACCACATACAGCGTTCCGGTATAGCCGTCCTGCTTGAGCGCATTCCAGACAATCAGCATGGAATCTGTGGGCGCTTCATCGGCAGCCTCCGGATTGCCTGCGCCTACCATAGGAGCGGCGCCTTCTGCTGCATATTCCGCAACATCCTGGGTGGTATCCTCTGCGGCAGCCGCGGCTTCCGGCTGTCCGACTTTTGCCTCCGGTGCAGCGGCGAATGCAGTACCTGGATCCTCGGCAGCGGCAGTGTCGGTATCTTGCGCTGCGGCAGCCGCGGTTTCATTCCCGGACGCCGTATTGCCGGATGGAGTCCCAATATATTTTCCTGCGGTAACTACCACCAGGGCAATCACTGCGGCCACCAGCGTAAAGCGCATCCGCTTCAGGGTTGCTTTGGGGCTGTGGCGTACTTTTTCCTGGCGGATCTGGGTCATAACGCTGTGGCTCAGCCCCTTTGGCGGCTCCACTTCGGCCTCCTGAATGGCGTCCTGAATCTCACGATAGGACTGGTAGAGGCTGCGGCATTTGGGGCAGACGGCAAGATGTGCCTGAAGCGCCTGCTCCTCTTCCGGCTCCAGCAGTCCGTCAATGCTCAGATTCATATCGGCAATGTATTCTTCACAGGGCTTCAAGATCGCATTCCCCCCTTCCCTTTTCTGGACGATGAAAACTCAAAAAAGTTCCCATCCAGACTGCGGCGTATTTTTTCTCGGGCGCGGGAGATGCGGGATTTTACCGTGCCGGGCTGCAAGTCCAATGCTTCGCTGATCTCCTGATAGCTCATATCCTCTATGGCGCGCATAGAGAGAATCAGCCGGTCCTGGTCTGGCAGCCGATCCATGGCTGCTCGAACGGCCTCGTGGTCCTGCGCCTTCTCCGCCAACCGGGCAGGATCGGTTTCATAGTCTGCAATCTGCCGCTCCAGAGGCTCGTCCTCCCGGTCCAGCTCCGTCATTGTAATGATATTTCTGCGCTTTTTCTTGCGCAGATGGTCGATGCAGGTATTGGAGGCAATGCGCATCAGCCACGTTTGAAACTTGCTCTCCCCATGAAACATCGAGATGGCATGCCATGCCTTCACGAAGGTGTCCTGGGAAAGATCAAAGGCCTCGTCCTTATCCCCGCACATCCGCAGGCAAAGGTTATAGACCGGCTTTTCATAGGCGATAACCAACTGCTCAAAGGCGTCCTCTTCCCCCTGGCCGGCGCGGCGAATCAGTTCCAGTTCGTCCAAATTCTCACCTCAGATCCCGTTTGATTCGTTTTACCACCAGATAGACATCCTGGGCGGTGGCTACCTGGGAAATGTCCTTTTTATAGAAGCTGGCGTGCGGGACTCCGTGGAGATACCAGCATAGATGCTTCCGGGCCTCCAGGCAGGCAATATGCTCGCCCTTGTCCTCCAATGCCAGCTCAAACTGCCGAAGCGCCGTATCCATGCGCTGATCCAGCGGCGGACGTTCCGGAATCTCCGTTCCATCCAGCGCTGCGCGGATCATTGCAAACAGATAGGGATCTCCAAATGCGGCCCGACCGATCATGACACCGTCGGCCCCGGTATACCGGAGAATATGCAGCGCGGCCTCCGGAGAATCCACGTCGCCATTGGCATAGACAGGAATCCCCACCGCCTGCTTCACATCCCGGATGCAGTCCCAATCGGCGCGTCCGGTATAGAGCTGCACACGGGTGCGCCCGTGAACTGCTACAGCGGAAGCGCCTGCTTTCTCCACCAGCTGGCTTAGCTCCACGCAGTTGACGTGGCTCTTATCCCAGCCCTTTCGCATTTTCACCGTAACCGGTACCGGAACGGCTTCTACCACGGCACGGACGATATCTGCGGCCAGCTCAGGGGTTTTCATGAGTCCTGCGCCGTCGCCTGCCCCGGAAATCTTGGGCATGGGACAGCCCATATTGATGTCGATAAAGTCGCAGCCGGACAGCTCCAGTGTCAGCTTTGCGGCTTTTGCCATAAAATCCGGATCATTGCCGAAAATTTGCGCGCCGCAGATGCCTGTGGGCGTTTTTCCCAGCAGCTTTACGGTTTTCTTGTCGCCATAGCAAAGGGCGCGGGAGGATACCATTTCCGTTACGGTAACGTCGGCTCCCATCTCCGCTGCGATGGTTCGATATGCATAATCCGTCACGCCGGCCATGGGCGCAAGGATCAGTTTTGGTGTTGACATGGGTGATTCCCCTTTCTGACCGCTATGATACCATACCCGGCGAAAAAATGCTATGAAAACCTCAATTCTGCTGCCTTAGCACCGGAATCACGTCCAGAAGGGAGCGGCCCTGGGCGTAGAGCATCGACTTCACCTCAGAATCCGGTTGCCAAAGATCCGGAATCATCATCGGAAGGCAGCCTGCCCGGTGTGCCGCCAGAATACCATGGGGAGAATCCTCCAGCACCAGGCATTCGCTGGTTGGCAGCTGGAGAGTCTGGGCGGCCCGGACAAAAATTTCAGGGTCCGGCTTTCCCTTCTCCACCATATCCCCGGTGACCAGCCCCCGAAGCCGGGAAAGTACGCCGATTTTCTGCAATTTGGAGCGCGCACCCTCGCCGCGGCTGGAGGTGGCAACCGCATAGGGGATTTTCTGGGCATCCAAATCATCTAAAAGCTCATAGAGTCCGGGCTTTACAGGAATGCCATGCTCCTGACAGTAGCGTTCAGAGCGCTTTCCAACCTCCCCCAGCACGGAGAGATAGTCAAACTCCTCTCCCAGGGCGTCTTTTATGTAGGCACGCATTTTGCTGTGGTCCATGCCGATACAGCGGGTGACGACCTCACGGTGCTCCTCCATGCCCTGTTCCCTTAAAATCTGGCACCAGAGGTCAATATACAGCCGCTCGGTATCGGTCATCAGTCCGTCCATATCAAATATCACGCCTGAAATCACAGGATAACCTCCTTTCCAGGCTTCAAAAAATAGAGAATGGTCTGCTTTACGGGTCTGCTGAAAATGCGGCTCAATGCGTCCCGATAGGTTTCCAGCTGCCCCCGGTAGCTTTCGCCGCGGGTTTTGGCCTGTTCCGCGGAAACCCGGTCCGTTTTGAAGTCGATGACGGTAATGCCGTCCGGCTCCAGAATTGCCGCATCTACCACGCCCTGGAGCAGCACCTGTTCTCCCTCCAGACCGGAATAGATGGCCGAGGCGTCAGTAAGCAGGGAGAATTTAAACTCCCGGATCAGCTCCTTGGCCTGAAGCATCCGAAGCCCAAGAGGACTGGTAAACAGCCCCGTAATTTCTTCCGGACGGACAGCCTGAGCCTGCAGCTCCGTGAGATATTCCTCGTCCACCATCCGGTCCAGCTCTGCAATGACGCCATCCTGTGTGGTCAGCGCGGAAAAATCGGCGTATTGCAAGAACTGATGGGCTGCGGTTCCCTGCTCCGTGGGAGATAGTCCCTTATGCTCCAGAATAAATTCCGGACGGGTCAGTATGGTCTTTCTCCGTGGTGCGGCAGCATTCTCCTGGGCCTCCTGATCCTTGGCGCGTCTCTTTAGCTCGGTGGCCGTAACCTTGGACGGAGTATGCTGGGCTGCCGGATGGGGATACTGCCATGTCATAGCGCGCACCAGCTGTTCCGGTGACGGAACGGCCCGCGCGCTGGTAGCTTCCTGGGCAGAAACCGGCGCGTAATGAGCTTCCGGCACCGTTTCTATGGTTTCTGCGGTAATTTGCCACGGATACTCCGATCCGGTGAGCTGACACTGGGGTCTGCCGCAGAGTTCAAACAGTTCTCCGGCCTCTATTCTGGACAGCGCCGACAGTAGCACCCAATCCCCGAGACAGCGAACATCTCTGGCCGCCCAGGGTTCCGCCGGACATCCAACGCCGGGCAGCAGTCCCTCCAGAACGCCTGAGAGCTTTTCTCCGGTGTAGGTCATAAACAGGTAATCCTTTGGGCGCGTCATGGCCACATAGAGAATCCGCATTTCTTCGGCAATCAGCTGCTTTCGTTTTTTTGCCTCCAGGGCCTGATAGGCAAGTCCCGGGTAGCGGATGCGCCGATCCGGATCAGTGATTTTTGCGCCGATGCCCAAATCGCCGTCCAGCAGCACCGGATTGTTCAGCTCCCGGAAATTAAACTGCCGGGACAAATCACAGAGAAATACCACCGGATACTCCAGTCCCTTGGACTTGTGAATGGTGGTCAGCGTCACGCCGTCCTGGCTGCCCGGGTCCCCTTCTGCGCCGGTTTGTTCCAGCCGGTCCAGAGTGCGAATCAGCTCATAGAGATAGAGATAGCTTCCTCCGGCGGTTTCCCGGGCAATATCATAAATCCGAAGCAGATTGGCGCGGCGTTTTTCTCCCTGCTCCATGGCGCTGTAGGCGCCAAGCAGACCGGTGTTCTCCAACAGCTCCCAAACCAAAAGATCCGCAGAGACAGAGGCCGCTTTGGTCCGAAGCTGCTCCAGAGAATCCAGCGTCTGCACGCACCAATCCTCCTTGCACTCTGCCATTGCGTCGTAAAATCTGCTCTGACGGCTTCCGGCACGGATGGTGCCCAGCTGATCGTTGGAGAGCCGACAGAGGGGGCTGCACAGTACCGCCAGCAGCGGGATATCCTGATGGGGATTATCCAGCACGCGAAGCAGATTCAGCAGCACCTGAACCTCCGGCGTTTCAAACAAATCGTCCCCTGCCCCACCGGCAACGGGAATGCCTGCGCGCAGCAGCGCATTTTGATAGATACTCATGGGAGAACGGGAGCGGAACAGGATGGCGATATCTCCCGGCTGTACGGCTCTGGTTTCCTCTCCGTCCCGCACCGGAATCCCGGCATCCAACAGCGCTGCGATTTTACAGGCAACCCACGCCGCTTCCTTCTGATATTTGCTGAGGTCATCCTGACCATCCTCGCCGTCCGAACTCGAAGTGCGCTTTGGCGTAGACAGCAGATATAGCCCCACATGGCGCTCGTGATCCTGTGGGTAATTGGGAAGCCCAGGATACAGGCTTTCGTCCGCACCATAGTTCAGCTCCCCAACCTCCTTTGTCATAATGCAGGAGAAGGTATGGTTCACTGCCTCCAGAATTTCCGGACGGGAGCGAAAGTTCTTCGATAAAATCAGCTTCCGCGGCTGACCAGTGCTTGCCTGCACGGCAGGCAGATAATTCTGGTATTTTTCCAAAAACAGCGCCGGTTCCGCCTGGCGGAAGCCATAAATGGACTGCTTGACATCGCCCACCAGAAAACGGTTTTCGTCCTGTCCCTGTACAATGGCGGTATAGATCATCTCCTGCACGCGGTTGGAATCCTGATACTCGTCCACCATGATCTCTGCATACCGCTGGGAAACCTCCTTTGCCACATCGGTGGGCCGTCCCTGACCGTCCAGCAGCAGCCGAATGGCCAGATGCTCCTGATCGGAAAAGTCCAGAAGATTCTTCCGGCGCTTCTCCGAAGAAAAGCGGCGTTCCAGCTCTTCCGCCAGATCGCACAGCACGCGAAGGGCCGGGGCCAGCTGATTCTGCTCCCGGAGCAGCGCTTCACCGGGCCGGGAGAATAATGTACTGAGCTTTTCCAGCTGCTTTTTCATATCAGCTCGAACCGCTTTGATGGCATTCAAACGGGTCGGGTCCGGATATTTCTGCACCACCAGCCGCGGATAGTCCAGGTTCAGCAGCGGCGCAATCCGGTTCCAGGGTCCGTCCAAAGCGTCCCGAATGGCAATCAGCGAACGCTTTTGGGCCTCATAGGCCGGAAGGTACTTGGGCGTCAGCTTTTCATCCCCCTGCATCTGCGCGATGGCCCAGGTGTGCCGGTCAATGAGCCAGGTAAGCCGCTGTCTGGCATCCTCCAACAGGATTGCGCCGAAGGCAGTCTGCCCCGGCTCCGCTGCTTCCTCCAGCTCCAGCGTCAGGCCGTGGAGCCATTTTCGCGGATTGGGCTGGGACAGCATTTTCTCAAACAGATTCCGCACCAGCTCCTCCAGCGCCTGATCGGACCGTCCTGCCCCCAGAGTATCGGAAAGCAGCTGAAACTCCGGCGTCATTTCGGTATAGCGCTCCTCCAGCAGGTCTGTCAAAATGCGATTCAGCAGCTCCTCCCGCCGCGCGTCCTCCAGCATGGCATAGTCGGAGGGGACCTCTAATAGATACCCGTACTGCCGGATCAGTGCGCCGCAGAAGGCGTGAACTGTAGAAATCTGGGCCAGATGCAGCAGGTTCATTTGGCGGCGGAGATGGCGATTATCCGGCTCCAGGGCCAGCGCCTTGCCAAGTGCCGCAGAAATCTTACTGCGAAGCTCTGCGGCGGCGGCATTGGTAAAGGTGATAATCAAAAATTCGTTGATATTCTTCCCTTCCTGCCGGATTCTCTCCACCACCCGATCCACCAAAACCTTGGTTTTGCCGGAACCGGCAGCCGCAGAGACCAGCAGCGTTCCGCCTCGATTTTCTACCACAGCGCGCTGCTGCGGGGTCAGCTCAGCCATCTTGTTCCTCTCCTTTGCTGAATTGTGCCCAAAACTGTTTTGGGGTGATGCTGGGGTGATAGCAGCTCTTCCGGAACTGCGGGTCCTTCTGGCAGACTGCGCCGTATTGACACCAGCTGCAGGGATCGTGAC
>CAVEIY010000037.1:0-6117 GCA_963615825.1 Flexilinea sp. | reverse complement strand
ATAGAAGGGCTTCGGCGGGAAATAGCCACCCAGAATCCGATCCACCACCTGGGCTATTCGATCCTCCACATAGTCCCGAAGCTCCAAAAACTGCTGTCGGGACAGCACGTAATCCATGTCCAGCTTTCCGCGTTTTGCAGGCATATAATGGGGTACCTCGCCGTGCTCCATGGCGTTCGGAACTCCGTCCTCCGACAGAATCACGCCGCTTCGAGGGGTGGGAGCGGCCTCTGCCTTGGGATCCTGGGGGCTGGCGGTGCTGCGGAACTCCCGCTTGGCTGGCAGATAGAGTACCCCCGCCGGGGTAAGGCTCTGGGCAATTCCGGGAAGTCCCGAACGCTCCAGTGCAAACAGGTAAAGCAGCATCTGCATTCCTGCGCCGCCGGTGAGGTCGGTATAGTCAAATTTCTTTGTCCCGGTTTTATAGTCAATGATCCGGATGAAATTCCCCTGGGGGGATTTCCAAAGATCCGCCCGGTCCACAAAGCCGCTGAGGGTTCCGGCGCCAAGCTGTCCCTGTACCGACAGCGCCGGCAGACCGTCCCGTCCGCCCAGACTGATTTCATAGCCGCAGGGCACAAAATCTGTGGTGGTCAGCTCCTGAGAGATTTCCTGAATCAGCAGCGCAGCCTCCCGGCGGTTCCGCTGGAGCAGATAGTTCTGCCTGCTGGTCTGCTGGATATGCTCCAGATGCTCTGCGGTATACTGGGGCATCTGCTGCTCCACCAGCTGCATGCTCTCCTCTTCGCTGCATGCGCCCGGATGCTGCAGCAGCTGCGGCACGGATTTTTCCAAAATATAATGGACAAAGGTGCCGAATTCTGCGGCATTGAAGGTTGCCTCCTGGCGGACTTTTGCCTTTAGTCCATAGAGCAGGAAGAATTCCAGCGGGCAGGCGGCAAACTGATCCAGCTTGGACGCCGTCAGTTCCACAGGATTGCCGAACAGCTTGGCCGCTACGGCAGCTGATACGCCGGTATCCCGAGGATTTGCCCAGGTTTTCCCTTGCTCCAGTGCATCCCGAAGGGGAGGAAGCTGCCTGGCCGCAGCCGAAATTGCAGCGCCCAGCGGTACGGTACCTGCTTCCTCCTTAGCGGACAAGCACAGCTCAGCAGCCGTCTCCGGCGTATAGCCCGTATCTGCCGGCGGCTGTCCAACGGCATCGGGAAACAGCTGCAGAATTCGATCCACTAAAAACGACGGTGAATTCTCGCTTCCGGTGATATAAGACACATAGAGATACCGCTGCGGGCAGGTAAAGGCGCTGTACAGCTCCAGCATTTGCCGCTGCAGGCTCCCCTCGGCATCCGGAGCCAGGCACAGGTCAAACTGCTGCCGTAAAATCTGCCGTTCCTGCTCCGACAAAAGACTCCCACCAATGCTGACCGACGGCATGCTCCCCTGATTTGCCCCGAGCACATAGAGCAGCTTTGGCTGTTTTCCCCGCATGGAGGACACCGATCCAAAGGTCACCGCATCCAGTACCGCCGGAATGGTCCCCACCTGATATTGAGACAGCGCCAGCTTCAGCATCCGGCACAGCTCGCTGCCCTTCAGCCGCAGCGCACCTGCCACATCGGCGGTTTGCTGGAGGCAGGTGAGCAGCACGGAATAGATCTGGGCCGTTTCCTGGGCGGATTCCAGCTGTCCCGCTTCCGTCTCCCGGGCAATTTGCTGCTCCAGCTGCTCATAGAGCTTTGTTTCGGTCATAAAGGCATACAGCGCCGTCAACTGACCGCGGACATCCTGGGCGTTTTTGATTCCCTCGGAGAGCCGTTTCAGCGGGAAAATGCCGGATTGCTGGCAGGAGGAGAGCTGCCGGAGCGCTTCATCAGTCCGATCCGTATAGCGGCTGTCATAGCCGTCGGGATGCATGCTCCACTCCCCAAAGAACCGCTGCCCGCGAATCCCCCAAACCACGCAATAGTTCTCTACCATATCCACCTGGTCCCGGGACAGTCCTGGATAGCCGGTTTTCAGATAGGAAAGCACCGTCTCCTGCTCCATGCCTTCTGTGGCACATTCCAATGCCAGCAGCACAAACCGCGCCACCGGATGGGCCAGTACCTGCCGCTTTTCGGCCCGATACAGCGGAATGCCCAGGGATGCAAACACCGGGGTCAGCATGGCGCTGTAGACCGATTCGTCCCCACAGCAGATTGCCATATCCCGAAACCGCATGCCCTCCATGGCCTTCTTTTGGATTACCGCAGCACAGGCACGGCATTCCTCCAGCACCGACTGATTCGGCAGCACTATCACGGCGTCGGTCGGCTCCGGAAATCCTTCGGCGATGCTGTCCATCAGGTGCTGCTCCAGATATGTAAGCGCCGCCGGAATAGGACGCTGATAGTCCGCCGTTTTGACCGTATAGGCAATGCCAAGCTGCTGGGCCAGATGAATCAGCTGTCCCAGCGTTTCCTGCCCAGGTGCAAACAGGCTGTCGTCCCCCAAACCGGCAGGCAGGGTTACGGTAAGGCTCTCGCCGGTCCGAAGCAGTGCTTCCAACACCCGAAGCTCCTGACCGGAAAAGTCGGTAAAGCCGTCCACAAAAAAGTGTTTTCCCCGGGCATAATCCCCGGACAGCAGCTTTTTCCGCAGCAGCGACAGCCGATCTCTGGGATCTCTGGCCCCCTGGGCGGTAGCGGCCTCATAGGCGCCAAGAATCAATGCCAGCTCGGAAAGCTTTTCGGAAAACATTCCGGTGGTGTTTTGGGCGGCGGAGGACAGATCCTCCGTGGAGATGCCATAGGATTTCAGCTCATCCACCATGCTGACCATACTGCCCAGGAACTCCGGTTTCCCGGCAGCGGCACCGAATACCTTGAGCTGCGGACGAATTCCGTCCAGGGCAAGTCTTGCCGTGAGAATCCGTCCTCCCTGATCCAGAATCGGGCGCGCACCGCCGCCGCAGCGAGCGAATACCCGGTCACAAAGCCGGGTAAAGCTCAAAACCTCTGCGGTATAGCTAATCGCGTCGCCGCAAAGCTCCGACAGCAGCCGCTCCGTTTCGTGGCTCAGCTGCTCCGGTACCAGGACAATGCGGCTGGCCATAGCGGTGGCAGGACAGGCTTTGACAGCCTCCAGCAGAAGCCGTGTTTTTCCGGATTTTCCTCTGCCGGTAATGACGGTCAGCATGGGATCACTTCCTTTATATGATGCTGTCAGTATACCATATTTCGCGGTTATTCGGAAGTGGGGATTCCGTCTCCCGTGTCCCGAAAATAACCCAGAAGATTTTCCAGCAGCTCCAGACAGCGGAACCGAAAGCGAATTTCGCCATCCTCCAGCAATTCTGCATCGGCTGGAGTGAGATTTCCCATGGCGGGAACAGCATCCGGCTCCGTGGCCGCGGGCATGCAGAGCTGCGGATAGACCACGCACCACCAGTTTTTGCCGTCCCCTTCTCCAATGGTAACCCGCAGCGCTTCATAATAGCCTCCGGGCAGCGTAAACCGGTCATAATACCGGGTGCCAAACAGCTCCCGTTTGAGCGTCACCGCAGCCTGATCGGAAACGCCGAGCTTCCGGAGCGTTAAATTCGCCGTTTGCTCCAGCGCAGGCAGCTGACCGGAGAGCACGTCCATTGCGTCCGCGCGGCTTTCTGCGGTTTGGAGCAGGTCCCGCGCCTCAGCCAGCACGGCGTCCCGCACCTGAAGCTTTATGTCCTGATCGACAGGATCATCGGATGCTGCCACCACGTGGAGCCGAATCATGCTGTCGGAAATACGCTGCTGCTGCCGTTCCAGTCCCGTTGCCGCAGAAAATACCAGCGCCAGGAGCAGCAGCAGTGCAATTTCAATGATACAAACAGATTTTTGCATAAAAAACACCGTCCATCTTTGGAATATACCCAAAGCATAGACGGTGTTTTTCGTTTTTATACAGGATGCGCCAAAAATGTGTCGTGATACCGGGCCTTCAGGCGAGTGTGGCACTGGGCCGCCTGCTCCTGATCCCGGAAAATTCCGAATACCGTAGGACCGGAGCCGGTCATTTCTGCGCCCAAAGCACCGGATGCCAGCATGACATCCCGGATCTCTCCGATTTCCGGATGGTCCTTGGCCACCACCGGCGTAAAAACATTGGAAAGCCGATGGGCGATTCCCGCAAGGTCCCCCTGCTCCAGCGCCTGCAGCATTCCCTGGGTATCCGGTCTTGCAATGATGTCTGCCTGGTCAATGGCCCCAAACAGTGCCGGGGTGGAAATGGGGAAGTCCGGCTTGCAGATCACCAGATAGCACGCGGGCATTTGAGGCAGCGCCGTTAAGACCTGGCCCTTTTCCCTGGCAAGGGCAGTGCCGCCCAGGAGTGTAAAAGGAACGTCGGATCCTGTTTTCTCCGCCAGTGTAAACAAAGCTTCACGGGAAATGGGCCGCTGGTAATGCTCCCACAGCAGCCGCAGCACGGCTGCACCATCCGAGCTGCCGCCGCCCATGCCTGCGCAGGAGGGCGTATATTTGGTGAGATGCACGGTAAGTCCGCCGCAGGCAATCCCCGTTGCATCAAAAAACAGTTTGGCCGCTTTGATGCAGAGATTCGTGTCGTCACAGGGAATTTCTCCGGTGCTGCATTCCATACGCCAGGGCATTCCGGTGCCCAAGTCCAGCTCCAGCGCATCCCCCAGAGAAATCTCCTGCATCACCATCTCCAGATCGTGATAGCCGTCGGATCGGCGGCCCAGCACGTCCAGAGTCAGGTTCAGCTTGGCGTGAGCAACAGCCGATAGATGAATCATGCGCGCATCTTCCCTTCCAGATAATATCGCTTTTCATTGGCCTGCCCCATGGAGAACGTCTTTCTGGGGAGCACGCCACCCTGGAGCACGCCGGGGAACAGGGATTCCTTTTCCATCCCGGGAACAATCAGCCCCAGAGTATTCGGCGCCTTGCTCAGCTGCCGTGCAACATCCTCGCCGTGGATATAGTCCATAGCTGCGCCGGTTTTTGCCGCAAATTCGTCCAGCATAGGCTGAAGAATGGCCAGCGCCAACGGACTTTCCTCCCGGGATAGATGAATGGTTTCCTCTCCACCGCTGGTAATCATGGTGATGGGATAGCCCTCAGGGACGGACTTTGCACGGAGCATTTCCATCAGCTCTCCCAGCTGTTCACCCTTGACCACTCGATGGATCGGCTCAAATTCAATGGCCGCATCATGGATGTTTTCCAGCTCTACCAGCGCATAGCGGGCGGGATGCTGGATGCGTTCCTCCTCGGTCAGCGTAGGCTTCAGCTCCTCCCAGCAGGACTTTGCCGCGGCCAGAGAGTGGTTGCCGTCGCCAATGGCAAAGCACATGGCGTTGTCCGGGTTCTGGGAAGCCTCGGTGGCTGCAATATAGCGGGAGATGGCACTGTTGACCATGCTGACGCCCATTCCGGCAATCAGATAGCCGCGAATCCGTCCGCCGTTTTCCATGAGATCGAAGTCATAGAGCTTTTCTGCAGCTGCGTCTTTTGCCGCAGTGAGAATCGCGTCCTCTTTATCGTCACAGAGCAGCAGCACATGGGGGAATTCCAGCTTTGCCCCCCGCAGCAGTTCCATTCTGGGCGGAATACGCTCCTGTACCGTCCCCTCAGTGGCACGAATCTGCGCATTGCTGCCGGGATGGAAGTCGTATTCCTCCAGATCCACCTGACCGATGAGGCCGCGGCGGATTACCCCGGTGGGCAGGGTGCGCTCTACATAGACAAAGCTCCGGCGATAGGTGCGGAACAGCCCGGCATTCAGGTAATTCTCCATGTACTGATGCCCTTCCGCAATCCGCTCCTTTCCAGCTCCCTGACGCAGCAGCGCCTCAGGGAAAATCATATGATAGGTGGAGGGTGCGTCTCCTACAAAATCCCGGACACGCTCCCAATATTCCGGCTGAGAGGAATATTGATCGCAGGCGACGCAGGCCCATTTGGTCATGGAAATCTTTTGGGGAATTAAAATATCGGCAGCTTCAAAGCAGTTGTGCATGTTGGTTCGCTCCTTTATCTATTGTCATTTCCTATCGAAAAAAGACACAGGCGAATCCCCGTGCCTTTGGTCAGGGCAACACCACATCATTCGTCAAAAGCTTTCAGCCAGAGATTTTGCGTCGGAAAAAGGCAGTTTTTCGCAGGCATACTT
>CAVEIY010000036.1:0-15021 GCA_963615825.1 Flexilinea sp. | reverse complement strand
ATATCACCTCGCTTTTAATTAGCTCAGGGACCTATCTGCGTAAACCTGAGCCATACGTTGACCGACAGAACGGTTTAAAATGCTGGCATTCGCAGAGTTTAGATGCTCAATACGGAACGCTTTGTTAAAAAACGTAAAGCCTCTTTCAGCTACGATTTTTCCGATAAATTCATCAGCAAACGAAGAACTTATTAGATTTATCCCCTGAAAGTCTAGCAATACAATTTTCTTTCCGGTATCCGAAATATTAAGTACCATATTTCTAAGCTTTTCTGCGGACTGCCTAGTTCCCGTCCCGCTGGATAATTCCGCTATTTTCACTACATAGTGCTCCGAATCATCTTCCAGATCTTCAAGCCACAGATCAATGGGTTCATATTTATTTCCAACCGAATCTGTGAGCGCATCAACTATGTTTATTTCAGCGCTGTAGTTTAACCGTATATCCAGAAATGATGTCCCTTTCTTTTTACTAAGAACAAATCCACCCTCTTTCATCATATTTGTATGCCCGTTGTTCAAAATATACTTTGCGCCACCAGAACTCACTTCCATTTTTCCATTTGAGTGTTTTACAATTGAAGAAAGGCCCCAAAGCCCATTGCCCTGTCCAATTCTTTCGTCTCTTGTAACTCGTTCCTGTAAAGCCATAGTAATGGCATCGATTGCTTTTTCTGGATGATGTTTCGTTTCTTTTAGAGAGTTATAAAAGCCTATACCAGAATCGAAAACGCAAAATGCAAATATTTTTGATTGTTTATGAATTTGTGCCATAACATAGCCTTTGTTTGTAGTTGAGTGCTGTAGAACATTGTCCATAACCTCGTTTAAACACCATTCGACACTTTCAATCACGCCAACTTCAATTATGTCGCTCTTTCGCAATTCGAGAATATATGCAGACACTAAGTCACTCACACCTTTGCTTGTTGAAAATGTCCAGACCTTATCCAACGGATAAAATTTCTCTGAATCTCCACACTCCTCAATTGAAAGTGGGCTCCAAAATCTTGTGTGCCTCACATAATCCCTTTTATTATATTTTACGTTAATCCGAATGCCGCATTCTCTGTAATATTCAATAACCCCGGCTATAGGAGCGCACACATTAGAATATGTTCTGCTTGGTTTTACATCTATGGTTAATTCTGTTTCACCAGCTTTGACTTTGGATGTAATCCAATCATTAAGTTGCTGCACTCTTGTTGTTCGATCTAAAGACAATATAAAATTAGTACATTTATTAGGCTCCATCTCTTCACCTCATCCAAAATATTTCTGCATAAAGCTATTAAATAGCAACTGCGCTTCATCCAGTGCTTTCTGTATTGCAGCTTTCGATTTGTCGGTCTGTTCGACAAAGCTTTCGAATTGCTTTTGCAGCTCAAGTGCCGGTAACATAATGTTGAGTTTTTTCAGCATTGATATCGATAAGTAGGCTACCGTTGACCCCGCCTGCAAACTTGCAATTTGCTTCTGAATTCCTGACATTACAAACAGCTGAGATAAATATACACTCGTAATCTGATTGTCCAAATCAGAGAGCCAGCTTATCATTCCATCTTGAAAATAGAATTCGTCTTTTTGTCTAACGATGTAACATCTTCCAATCGTTCCTCTTGAAGTTACAAGAATATCACCTGCCGTCGGAACCAAATTGGTTTCTTTTAGTTCATTGTACTTCTCGGTCGGAATAAACAACTCAGGAGCATTTTCCACATTGTCAATACGCTCATTCAAATCTGACACCCGCAAGAAGGGAATACCCTCGGAGCTTTGTTCATTTTGGTATATTCTCTTACTCGAACCCACATTGCATAACTCCGCCAATTTTCTGATTGGCCACTGCATCGTATTAAATTCCGGATCCCCAAACAATTCGACAAATCGTGCTTTGACGAGTTCGTCCAGCTTTTGAAGCTGCTGTTTTCTAAGTCGAATAAGCACACTTATTTGTTCGAGCTGAGTTGCTGCTTGTTCTTGACTTTCGAGAGAAGGAACATTGATTTCTATATTTGAGACAATCTGCTTTGAAATTTCTTTAAACGTTGCGCCTCTACCTAGCGAGTTTAAATACTCAGTATTGCCCTTTAAAAACCAGTACAAGTAACGATTATTTATCTTTTCGCCGCAAATCAAGTTTTTGAAGCCTTGATTGCAGTACATTTCACAGCCTGCAATTGCAACTTTCCCAATCGGCGCTCTCGATGATAAAATAACTGTTCCTTCCGGGAAAGGAGAAAGCCCGTTTTTCTTTACGCCAAGTTCGGTTAATTTGCGAACGCTATCTGTAATGATATAGGCATTTTCATTTAGCTCCGCGGGGGTGATCCATTTTAAATCACCGTCCCAATATTCTGCAACACCTGTTTTGGGGGTACTCCCTGATACTATTTCACATATTTCCCCAAGTTTATACTTTGCCATCATTCATCCCCACAAATCCGAATTTATTCTCTTAATTTTTTCTTGGCTAGCTTCCCCATTTCCCGAATGGTTTCTAAGTATGCCGCTTCCACCGGGGAAAGCGTTTCCGCCTGATACTTTGTTATAAAAGGCAACCGGCTGCTTGACTCCAACAACACGCAATTTTTGCGTGTTGTTCTCTTTAACCAGCTCACCTTCAGAAAAAACATTGTTGATGTGCTTGCGTATGTTTGTTTCGTCTTTCTCAAAAAGCTGTGCCATTTGATTGGCCGTAAGCCATACGCTGCCGTCATGCAAATCAACTTGTATTCTTGTTAAACCGTCATCCGACTGATAGATAATGATTTCTCCATTGTTATCCATTCAGCAGTCCCTCCAGCTCATCCATTGCCGTATTGATCTCCTTCTCCATCCGTCTCAGCTCTGCCATGATCTCGCTGGTAGGCGGATACTCCACCGGCACATATTCCACCTTTTTATACTTGTTAATGGACAGATCATAGCCGTTGTCCACGATTTCAGCCTTGGGTACGAAGAAGGATTTTTCAGTGCGCTGGCGATCCTTTTCTGCGTCCAGATTCCGAAAACGGGCGATAATATCGGGAATGTCGTTCTCCGCCACCGCTGTCCGCTTGTCATCCAGGGAAAGGCCGTCGGCCTGCATATCGTAAAACCACACGTTATCCGTGCCGCCGTGACCGGTTTTCGTGAAGATCAGAATTGCCGTAGAAACGCCTGCGTAGGGTTTGAACACACCGGAGGGCATGGAGATCACAGCTTCCAGCCGGTTGCCCTCTACCAGCTCCTTGCGGATGGCCTTGTGGGCAGTGGAAGAACCAAACAGAACACCGTCCGGGACGATACAGGCGCAGCGTCCGCCGATCCGCAGCATCCGCAGGAACAGCGCCAGGAACAGCAGCTCCGTCTTTTTCGTTTTGCAGACCTTCAACAGGTCGGAAGATACCGTGTCCGCGTCCAGGCTGCCCTTAAAGGGCGGATTGGCAAGAATCAGGGAATACTTATCCTTGTCTGGGTTCTGGTCGGACAGGCTGTCCCGGTACTCAATAAAGGGATTGTCGATGCCGTGGGTCATCATGTTCATGGCCCCGATACGGAGCATGGTTCGATCCATGTCGTAGCCAAAAAACATATGGTTCATGTAGTGATCCTTCTTCTCCCGATTGAAGAAGATCTCCTCCTTGCGGTGCTCTTTCAGATATTCTCCTGCGGAAACCAGGAAGCCGGAGGTGCCGCAGGCCGGGTCACAAATTACATCATCCGCCTTGGGGTCCATCAGTTCCACCATCATACGGATGATATGCCGTGGGGTGCGGAACTGACCATTCAGTCCGGACTGGCTGATTTTGCTGAGCAAATACTCATAGGTATCGCCCCGAACGTCCACGGCCTGTGACTCGTTCATGAGCCGGTAAATCTCATCTAGCGCATCCACCACCTTGGAGAGCAGCAGCGGTGTGGGCAGCTTAAAAATGGCGTCGTCCATATACTTGGAATAGGCGCTGTTTTTATCCCCGTGGAGATTTTTGATAAACGGGAACACCCACTCCTGCATTACGCTGTACATCTGCCCAGCCGGGAAGTCCCGAAAGACGCTCCACTTGAGCATCTTTCCCTCGATGGTACGATCACCGATCTGCACCTCGTCCGAAAAAATGCTCTGGTAGGGCAGGCCCAGCATGGCGGCTTCCTTAGCTCGACGGTTGTCGGAATCGTCCAGATCGTGGATAAACATCAGGTAGGTGATCTGCTCGATAACATCCAGTGGATTTACCAGTCCGCCCGCAGCAAAAACGTCCCAAAGGCTGTCAATTTTATTTTTCAGTTCTCCAGTAATCATCTTTCATTCTCCCTATTCCAAACGTAGGCGGTATAGCGTCCACCGCCGAGTTTTATGATTTCATTGTTTTTCAGCAGATCCCCCAGCGCACGCTGAACGGTAATTTGACTGATGTCCGGGCATTTGGCCATAATCTCGCTCTTTGTGATTTTACCCAGATGATTTTTGATAATCTCTCGCACCCGTTCGGGCTTCGAGATTCCCTTTGTGGTCAGAAGTTCAATTCTGCTTTCAAAGTCACGATAAGCAGCTAGAAGGATGCCTAACATATATGTTACAAATGGAGTATAGTCATTTGTTCCCTCGTGCCAGTGATCTGAGCTTTTCTCCAATACTTCATAGTAGGTTTCTTTTGAATCAGAAATCAGTTTTTCAATACTGATATACTTGCCTACAATGTAATCAGAACGATAGAGCAGCAGCAGTGTCAGCAGGCGGCTCATCCGTCCATTGCCATCGTTGAATGGATGAATGCAAAGGAAATCTAAGATAAAAAACGGAATCAGCAGCAGCGGATCCAGTTCCGAATCTGTCGTTGCCTGTTCAAAAGCGTCACACAGCGCAGTTACAGCCCCCGGTGTTTCCCAAGCGGGGACGGGCTGGAATCGAACGATCTGCATTCCGTCCGCCAATTCTTCGGCAATCACATTGTCGGAGTTCTTGTAGCTTCCGCCGATGGTTTTCCCGCTGAATTTATAAAGGTCCCGATGAAGCTGCAAAAGCGTGGTCGGCGTAGCCGGAAGGTAAACGTAATTCTCGCAGATTGCCGCAAGAACATCTCGATAACCGGCAATCTCACGCTCATTTGGCGTTTTCGGCATCGTCTTGTCCTTGACAATTTTCTTTAGTCGATCATCGGTTGTGATAATCCCCTCAATACGGTTGGACGCCTCGGTACTCTGGATCATTGCGATCTCAAGAAGCTCAGACAGTGCATCTGTCTTTGCTTCGATAAACAGATTCAGCTGTCCTTTATATTCATGGATTTGTGTCAGATAAGATACAATCTCTGGCGTTAGGAGGGCGTTGTATTCTGACTTGAAGTTGAACTCTCTCATTCAATTTCCTCACGTTCTCTCAATTGCATCATTTTTATGGTATTGATATAATTACATTATACCATGAGCGATTGAACTGTCAACAGAATTTCATCCTTTTTTCTCCAGTAAGAAAACAAAAAGGAAATTAGTATGAACTCGGGGCATATTTTTGCCGCAGAGTGAACGTTAACGCAAAATTTTCACTTTTTCACTCTACCAGAGTGAATATTCACCCTCAAAGGCGAATGCTGAGAATTCTAATTGATTTAACAAAATTATGAGAAATGATATCCACAGCCAGGCCAACTATGAACCTACGGATTTTCCATTCTGAAATCCGGAGAAATTGTTTATGGGCTGCTCCCCATCACCATCCATAGTGATCTGAGCACTTGAAAACGCTCAGCCAAAACGAAAGCTCATGCTTGTTATATAGAAACCTGTATCCCCCATCATGACCTAGTGCTTCTCCCGATAATCTCTTGGGCTTGTCCCCACATATGCCTTGAACACCCGGGAAAAGTGGCTGGGCGAGGAGAAGCCCAGATAGGTGCCGATGGCGGTGAGGGATTTATCCGAATAGCGGAGGAGACGCTTTGCTTCCTCCGTTTTTTCTTTCAGGATAAAATCCGCAATATTCTCGCCTGTATCCTCCTTGAATTTTTTCGACAGATAGGGGCGGCTCATATACAGGGAGTTGGCAATTTCCTCGGTTTTGATGGCGTCGGAGAGATGGTGCTGCACATAATTTGCCACATCCATGGCCAGCTTGGAGGGGCCCTTTCCCCGGCGCAGCCGTTCCACACGCTCTGTGTAATCCAGCAGCATCCGGTATTGCAAGTTTGTGATCCGGTCCGGGGCAGACAGCAGCTCGCACTGCTGAATATAGGAATCGCTGAGGGTAAACGCATCGTCTACCTGCATACCGCCCTGAATTGCGGCGCGGGCGGCCAGCGTGACCGTGACGATAAAGAGGTTTTTCCGCTGGCGCAGCGGTTCTCCCGCCACGATGCCGCCGCGAATCGCTGGAGCTGCCGCAAACCACTCCCGCAGCGCGGTGGTGTCGCCCTTGCGCACCATACGGAGCAGGAGCCGTTCCACGTCGTAGGTATTGTGTTCCGTCAGCGGCTGTACTTCCTGCTCTGCGACGGAGAGCTTCTTTTGTGCATGATTCCGTGCCTGCCGAACGGCAAGTTCCGTCTGCTCCTGTTCATAAATGCTGATGTCCTTTAATTGCAGCTTTTCATCATTCAGAACATAGTTGATGGTACACAGCATTTGCAGAACGCTTTCCATGGGCATTCGGACAATGCTCCGCATTCCGGAAATCATCGCTTCCGCTTCCTCGCCGGATAAATCCAGACGAAACGCAAGTTCCCGCAATTCCTGCTCCGTTTCCCCAATCTGTCTGGTGGGTCCAACTACGATTTTTGCACTGCCGTTGTTGACTACGCCGTAATAGTGGAACTCGGGCGTCACACAATAGCCCACATGGTTAGTGATCGCAAAAATATCTTCCTGGCAAAGTGTCATCGGGTCCTTCGGCAGATAAACCACGGAATGATAAAACGTCTGTACGCCATCCACAAAAATACGGATCGGAATTCCCGCCAGATTGCCAATGGTTGTACATAAATATTCTAAGTCGATGTTTTCCACACGGCTCCCTCCAATCGAATACAATTATATTATTTCCGTTACAATTATGCAAGTTCTGGAGGGGCGCTTGTGATATACTGGTAGCGTAAAATGCCACGAAATCTAAATTTTTGGCAAGAGAAAAAGCAGGAGGAATCGGCAATGGCAAGGCAAAAGCTCGTAGAGCGAAAACTATTTCAAAGCAGAGTACATACGGAAGACGTAAAGCCCGCAGAAAAGTGGCTGGGGTATCTGCTGGGCCCGGCAGGTGCGCTGCTGCTGAACGCAGTGCTGGCAACCTATCTGAACGTCTATTACACGGATGTTCTGAAGCTCACCGGGCTATGGGGCGGCGCATTTCTGGTGGTATTCCCCATCGTCTCCAAGATCATTGATGCCGTGACCAATGTGGTTATGGGCTACATCATTGACCGTACCCACACGAAAGAGGGCAAGGCCCGGCCCTGGCTGCTGCTGTCTGCTCCGCTGCTGGCCATTACCGGCATTCTGCTGTTTACTGTGCCCAGCAGCTCCCAGACGGTTCAGGCCATCTGGGTCATGGTCAGCTATAATCTGTTTTACTCCTTTGCCTATACCATCTTTAATATGAGCCACAATCTGATGGTGCCCCTGTCCACCCGGAATACCACCCAGCGGGGCAGTCTCAGCGTGTTCAACCAGATTGCCACCATCATGATGAGCGGTATTCTGGTGGCACTGGTGTTCCCCATGGTCATCATGCCCATGATCGGTGTGGACAAGATTAAGTGGGTCACGCTTATGAGCATTCTCTCTGTCCTGGCCCTGCCGCTGACGCTGCTGGAATACTACTTCACCAAAGAGCGCGTTACGCTGGAGACGCAGGACAACGAGGAAGCATCCGTCCCCTTTGCCAAGCAGCTCAAAGCGATTTTTACCGACAAGTATATGCTCATCATCTACGCCTATTTTCTGATCTACACCTTCGGCACCAGCATCAAAAATCTGAGCCTGGTCTACTTCTGTAACTATGTGCTGGGCACCTATAACGACGGCATCACCCAGACCATGATCTCCGTTATCGGCGGCATTCCCATGGGCATCGGTATTTTCGCCGTGTGGCCGTTGGCAAAGAAGTTCGGCAAGCGGAACGTCACGTTGGTGGGCTTCATTCTCTATGCCATTGGCAGCGCCATCTGCTGGATGTTCCCCACGAATATGGTCATCATGCTGGTGGGACAGTTTATCAAGAACATTGGCGGTCTGCCCTGCGCTTATGTATTTATGGCGCTGTTCGCGGATGTGCTGGATCATGTGGAGTGGAAGTCCGGCTTCCGCTGTGATGGCATTGCCATGAGCGTGTATAACATCATCGCCGTTGCCATGGTGGGCATTTGCACCGGCGTGTTCAACGGCCTGCTTGCCGGTGCCGGTTATATTGCGCCGGAGATCGTAGACGGTGTCACTGTGGCGGCCCAGCAGACTGCGGCGGTAAAGGGCGCGATCACCTTCGGCTTTGTGGGGCTGGAGACCATCACCGGTGTGATCCTCGCCGTGCTGCTGATTTTCCTGAACGTTGAAAAGAACATCGACAAAGAGCAGGCGGAGATCCAGGCTCGCCGGGAGGCAGAAAAATGAGAGCAATTCGACTGAAAACGGAGCATTTATTTGCCCCCATCGGGGTGGACGATTCCGCACCGCGCCTGTTTTGGAACTGTGAAGGCGGCGTAAAGCAGACCGCCTATCAGATTCTTGCCAAGGACGAAGGCGGGAATATGCTCTGGGACAGCGGGAAAGTAGAAAGCAGCTCCATGTGTGCTCACTGGGGCGGTGATCCGGTTCCTCCCAAAACAAAGGTTCTCTGGCAGGTGCGGCTCTGGGATGAAAATCATAATGCTGGGGATTGGTCAGAAGCCACGTTTGAAACCGGCATCGACATATGGAATGCCAAGTGGATTACCGGCAGCTACAAGGTTCATAAAAAGCGGCGCTATCCGGTGGACTGCTTCCACAAAAAATTTAATGTGCCCGATGTTCAAAAGGCGCGGCTGTATATCACCGCCTGCGGCCTGTATGAGGCAAAGCTCAATGGGAAAAGAGTCGGCAATTTCATCCTTGCGCCCGGTATTACGGACTACCGGAAGCGGGTGCAGTACCAGACCTATGATGTGACCGAGCTGGTGCAAACGGGCGAAAACACTCTGACCGTGCAGCTGGCCGACGGCTGGTATCGGGGCTCCTGCGGTGCCTGGGGTTTCAAAAATCAATATGGCACGGAGACAAAGCTGCTGGCCCAGTTGGAAATCACGGACGGAACCGGAAACGTCCAGACCGTTACCACAGACGAAAGCTGGGATTGGAGCAACGACGGCCTCATTCGCTTTGCGGACAACAAGGACGGCGAGGTCGTTGACGCACAGAAAGAGCCAACCTATTCCGGCAAGGCCAAGGTCACAAGCCATCCTGTTACGCCGACGGCCTCCAACAATGTCCCTGTAACGGAACATGAGCGGCTCACCGCTAAGCTAATTACCACCCCTTCCGGCAAAACCGTCCTGGATTTCGGTCAGAACATTGCGGGTTATGCGGAGTTCACCGTGAACGCCCATGCCGGTCAGACCATCACCCTCCGATTCGGTGAGCTGCTGGACGAAAACGGCGAGTTCACCCAGAAGAATATCCAGTGCTCCAATAAAAAGATCACAACCCCGCTGCAGCAGGTAATCTACACCTGCAAGGAGGGCTTGAACCACTATAAAACCACCTTTGCCATCTTTGGATTCCAGTACATTCTGGTGGAGACGGAGGCTCCCTTTACGGCGGAGAACTTCACCGCCATTGCGGTCTACTCTGATCTGGAGCGCACAGGCTGGTTTGATAGCTCCAATCAGCTGCTGAACAAATTTGTGGAAAACACCGTTTGGAGCGCCAAGAACAACCATGCCGACCTGCCTACCGACTGTCCAACCAGAGAGCGCCACGGCTGGTCCGGGGATGCGCAGATTTTCTGTTCCACCGCCAGCTTCCTGTTCGATTATGAGCCCATGGCGAAAAAGTTCCTGAACGATATGTATGACTGGCAGAAGCCCAACGGAAAGCTACCCCAGATCGCCCCCGCCGGTGGCGTGGATTTTTACATGGGCGTTATGAACGGCAGCGTGGGCTGGGCCGATGCGGGCGTTATCATGCCCTATGTGCTGTGGAAGCGGTATGGAGACGCATCCATCCTGGCCCGGCGCTACAAGGGGATGAAGCGCTATGCGGAGTTTATGATCAGCCGCTGCGGAAAGTGGGGCGGCCCCTATGCAAAGCCTGTCCGCATCCCTAAGGAAGATAAAAAGTACTTGGTAAACTGCGGGCAGAGCTATGGAGAATGGGCGGAGCCTCAGGATTTCTATGTGATGCACTGGATGGACTTTGCCGAGCCGCACCCGGAGGTCTCCACGGCCTACACCGCCTATATCATGGAGCTGATGATGGAAATTGCCGAGACATTAGGGCATACCGAGGATATTCCCCACTACAAGGAATACCGGGACGGCTGCCGAACGACCTATCAGGCCATGATGAAAACTGAGAAATTCACGCTGGATACCGATCGACAGGCTCGGCTGGTACGGCCCCTTGCCATGAATTTGCTGGACGAAGCACAGACCGCCTACGCGAAAAAGCGTCTGATCGAAGCCCTGGAACACTACGGCTGGCGGCTGGGCACCGGCTTCCTGTCCACTCCGCTGATTTTGGATGTGCTGATGGAGATCGACTCTCAGGCCGCCTATCGGCTGCTGGAGAATGAAGAAATTCCGGGCTGGCTCAGTATGCCGAAGAACGGAGCCACGACCATCTGGGAATCCTGGGAGGGCGACAAGGCCAAGGGCAGCGGCGTGGCGTCGCTGGATCATTACTCCAAGGGCGCGGTGGTGGCATGGCTGTTTCAAACCATGTGCGGGATTCAGGTGGATGGAGAGAACCATTTCAGCATTCATCCCCATCCCGGCGGGCATTTTACCCATGCATACGCAGTGTACAACAGTGTGTACGGCCAGATAGAAAGCGGCTGGGAAAAGACAGCGGCTGGATGGAAGTACACCGTCACCGTTCCGGCGAATTGCACCGCAACATTGCAGCTTCCCGGAAAAAAGCCGATAGAATTGGAAACCGGAACGTATACCTTTTGAGGTGAGCTTATGGATATTGAGAAGATTCTGAAACAGATGACGCTGGGGGACAAAATCGCCCTCTGCTCCGGTGCAAACTTTTGGGAGACCAAGAAATACGAAACATACGGCATCCCCTCCCTTTTTCTATGCGACGGCCCCCACGGCCTGCGCAAGCAGGAGAATGCGGCGGATATGCTGGGGGTGAACAACTCCCGCCCCGCCACCTGCTTCCCAGCGGAAGTAACCACAGCGGGAAGCTGGGACCCAGCGCTGCTGGAGCAAATCGGAGCGGCCATTGGGGAAGAAGCCAAGGAACAGGGTGTGGGACTTGTGCTGGGGCCCGGAGCCAATCTCAAGCGCAATCCGCTCTGCGGACGGAATTTTGAGTATTTCAGCGAAGATCCCTACCTGGCTGGGAAGCTGGCGGCGGGGTTCATTCGGGGCGTGGAAGCGCAGGGGATCGGAACCAGTCTCAAGCATTTTGCCGCCAACTCCCAGGAGCTGAGCCGCTTTACCTCGGATTCCGTGATGGATGATCGCACGCTGCGGGAGCTATATCTCACCGCTTTTGAAATTGCCGTGAAGGAGGGCAACCCCTCCACAGTCATGTGTGCCTATCCCAAATTAAACGGAACGCATTGCTCCGATCACAAGGAATTGCTGACCGACATTCTTCGGGAGGAATGGGGCTTTAATGGCATGGTGGTCACGGACTGGGGCGCCATGAATAACCGAATTGAGGGCTTCCGGGCAGGCTGTGACCTGAATATGCCCGGCGGCAGCGACTATATGGAGAAGGAAGTCCTCGCGGCAGTCAAGGACGGAACGCTTCCTGAAAGCTGTGTGGACGACAGTGCCCGCCGGGTGCTGAAGCTGGCATTCCGTGCGGCGGAAACGCTGAGCAAACAAGTATCCTGCGATTATGAAGCGCACCATGCGCTGGCAAAGCGGGCAGCCACCGAGGGGGCCGTACTGCTGAAAAACGAAGGTGGTATTTTGCCGCTGAAACAGGATGCGAAAATTGCGGTCATTGGCGCTATGGCAAAGAGCATCCGCTATCAGGGCGCTGGCTCCAGCCACATCAATCCCACCAAGCTGTCTCAGCCGCTGGATGCTCTGCCCGGTGCCGTGTATGCGCCCGGCTGTGACGACCGGGGAGATACCACGGACGCGCTGATTGCCGAAGCAGTGGAAACCGCGAAGAATGCGGAGATCGCCGTGGTGTTCGCCGGACTGCCGGACCGGTATGAATCCGAGGGCTTTGACCGGGACAATATGAAAATGCCGGAGGGACACCTGCGGATGATCGAAGCCGTAGCAGCTGCGAACCCGAACACGGTTGTGATCCTGCTCTGCGGCAGTGCCGTGGAATGCCTGTGGGCGGACAGCGTTAAGGCTATCCTGTACATGGGTCTGCCCGGTCAGGCAGGCGGAGAAGCGGTTGCCGATTTGCTCTATGGCCGCGCGAATCCCAGCGGAAAACTGGCGGAGAGCTGGCCGTATCGCTACGAGGATGTGCCGTCCTCTGAGATTTTCGGCAAAACTGCGGATGCCTTGTATCAGGAGGGGATTTACATCGGCTATCGCTATTACGATAAATCCGGAGTGCCTGTCCGCTGGCCCTTTGGCTATGGCCTGAGCTACACGAAGTTTGCCTATTCCGATCTCGCCGTATCTGGGAATACTGTCTCTGTCACAGTAAAAAACACCGGTGCGTTTGCCGGCGCGGAGGTGGTGCAGCTCTATATCGGTGCGCCCCAGGACGGATTGCATCGCCCTGTTCGGGAGCTGAAGGGGTTCCAGAAGGTATTCTTGCAGCCGGGAGAAAGCAGGACGGTTGTGTTCCTGCTGACGGACCGCAGCTTTGCCCTTTTGCAGGAAGGTTGGAAAGTGCCCGTCGGACAGTACACCGTCAGCATCGGCGGTTTGACTGCTTCCATCGAAAAGCACGGCGGAACACTGCCCATTTCGGTATGGCAGACCGGCAGCTGGTATCAAAACTGCACCGGCAAACCGAATCAATCAGATTGGGAGACCATGCTGGGGCGGCACTATACACCGCCGGTACTGAAAAAAGGCTCCTTCACCATGGACAACACAGTGATGGAAATGAAGGACTACTCCCTGATGATGAAAATCATGTTTAAGGCCGTGGAGGCCACCATTGCCAAGGGCTTCGGTGGCAAGAAAGATTATGAAAATCCGGAGTTTCGGATGCTGATGAATTCCTCTGCCGGATCGCCTCTGCGCAGTATGATGATCTCCGGCGGTATCAAGGGCGGTGTGATGCCGGGGATGCTGGAGATTGCCAACGGACATTTCTTCCGGGGAATTTGGAAGATGATAAAAGGATGATAAGATAAAAACATGATCTCTGCTCATTTCGATTGGCAGAGATTTTGTATTTCGAAAACCCGGCTGCTGAGATGAGGCAGCAGCCGGGTATGTACAGCGTATTTCGTATGTGGACAAGCTGGATTTTACAAGGCATCCTCTAAGAGGCTACACAAGCTGTTTGGCAAACTTCCTATGCATTCTTATCGCTCCGCCTTTCAGAGCAATGCTTCACAATCGCCCAGAGCGTATTCACCAGCGCCCAGCCGATGCCCGTTGCAAGGGCCACAGCTGGTAGTCCCATTTTCTGAACCAGCAGCCACGAGAGGATCACACGCAGCGCAATATGGCTCGTTGCGCCGATAAACGGAATGGAGACGCGGCCAATACCCTCGAAGTATCCGGCGAAGGTATTTCCGGTAAAGCAGAGCGTGTAGAACAGCGCAATAACCTGCATATAGTCTCTGGCGTTTTCAAAGGCCGTGCCGCTGCCCGTCCCCAGCATAAAGCGAACGGAGGCGCTTGCGCTGACATACATGATGCAGGACATTCCCAGCCCCAGAAGGAGCATCAAAACAAAGCTGCTGCGGAAGGATTTCTGCACCCGATCTTCCTTACCGGCACCACGGTTTTGCGCCACCAGCACCGAGGTGGCAGCGCTGCCGCTGTCGCCGAAGGAATTGGCGAAGCCCTCAATGCGTGTGGTGGCGGTGTATGCGGAGATCATGGCGGTACCGCCGGTGTTGACCGCCCCCTGAACCAGCAGCTTTCCAATATACAGGCTCGATTGGTGCAGCCCGGTGACAAAGCTGAAATGAGCTGTTTTGGACAGCAGTTGACGGTCCATATGGCAGTCCTCCCCACGGAAGATCAGCTCTGGGGCTTTGCGGCACAGATACAGAATGCACACGATCACCGAGATCACCTGGGAAGCTGCGGTAGCCCATGCGGCACCGGAAATGCCCCAATGGAGCCGGGCCACAAAGCAGTAGTCCAGTACCAGATTGACGGTGACAGCAATGGTCAGTGCCAGCAGCGCCGCGTTGGCCCGACCAATGGCGCGCAGCAGCGCACTATAGAGATTGTAGAGAAATGCGGCGGGCAGGCTGACCAGAATGATGGTCAGGTATGCGGCCACAAGTCCGATGAGCTCTCCCGGCGTTTGGATAAGCCGCAGCAGCGGATTCAGAAGGAGAAAGCTCAAGACGCTGCAAAGAACCGTAAGCAGGGCGCCAAAGGAAAGGGACAGCCAGTGTTCCCGGCGAAAGGCCGCCCGATCTCCCGCCCCATAGAGCTGTGCAAAGATCACGGAGATGCCGGTGCAGGCACCTGTAATCATGAACAGAAAGAGATTCATGACAGAACCAGCCACCCCCACAGCGGCGAACTCTGCGTCGCCTGCAAAGTGTCCAAGGATAAAGGCATCTACGGTATTGTAGAGCTGCTGGAGGATGTTGCCTAGCATAAGCGGGGCGGCCAGACGCAGCATATGCCGAGGAATACTGCCGCTGGTAAGACAGTAGGAATTCATGTGCATTATCACCTGTTCCAAATCGTTTGACAATAGCATACCACCGTGTTACAC
>CAVEIY010000035.1:13550-15084 GCA_963615825.1 Flexilinea sp. | reverse complement strand
CCGCGCAGGCAGTGCAGGCTTCTTTGTTCAGCGCCAGACCCGCACCGAAAGCGGAGAGTGCTATGAGTTCACCCAGACCTATATGCGGGGTGACCGCGCATCACTGGACATCGTGCTGCACAAAGACGGCGTAACCTTCTCCCGGAGTGTAGACAAAACCCACACCGGCTGATTTCGTCTCCCATGCCCCCGGTCCTCCGGGGGCTTTTTTCCGCGCAGAACGCGCTGAAATTTTCCCTTGTGTAATACCCGCTGATGTATTATAATGGGCAAGGAAAAACTGATTTTACAGGGCTTTTTACGCCCCTTTATTTAGGAGGAACCAATTTTGCTTCATCATTCCACTCAGGAAATGGCTTCTTATTTACAGCCCGGCAAGCATGTACATCTCATCGGCATCGGCGGCGTGTCCATGTGCGCCCTGGGCATGGTGCTCCACGGCATGGGCATCCAGGTTACCGGCTCCGATATGCATCAGAGCAAGGCCACCGAGCATCTGGAGGAAACGGGCATTCCCGTGGTGATCGGTCACAAGGCCGAGAATATCGAGGGGGCCGACTGCATCATCCGCACCGCAGCCGTTCACGATGAGAACCCCGAAATTGCCGCTGCGATTGCAAAGAATATCCCCGTGTTTGAGCGTGCGCAGTCCTGGGGCTATATCATGACCGCCTATAAAAACGCCGTCTGCTTCTCCGGCACCCACGGCAAAACCACCGCAACCTCTATGATGACCCATATCGCCATGGAGGCCGGCATTGATCCCACGGTTATGATCGGCGGCTACCTCAACCTGCTGGACGCCGGCCATCGGGTGGGCCACGGCGACACCATCATTATGGAGTCCTGCGAATACTGCAACTCCTTCCTGAACTTCACCCCCACCATTGCGGTGATTCTGGATATCGACGCCGATCACCTGGATTTCTTCAAGGACCTGGAGGACATCAAGCACTCCTTCCGGCAGTTTGCCGAGCTGACACCCGCAGATCGCGGTATTGTCATTGCCAACGGCATGGACAAAAACACCATGGATGCGCTGAAGGGCATTGACCGCCGGGTCATCACCTTTGGCCTCAGCCCGGATATGGACGTCTATCCCCTGCACTTTGACCGCGGACATTCCAGCTTCGACGTAATGTGCAAGGGCAGCTTCTATACCCATGTAGACCTGCGGGTTCTGGGCAAGCACAACTGCATGGACGCACTGGCTGCCATTGCCGCTGCCTGGGCGCTGGGCATTGAGCCGGAGGCCGTCACCCGTGGTCTTGTCTCCTTCACCGGCGCTGCCCGTCGTATGGAATTCAAGGGCGTTTACAACGGTGCCGACATCTATGACGACTATGCCCACCATCCCGGTGAGCTGAAGGCCACTCTGGACGCCGTTCCCGAGCGGGGCTACAGCCGGACCATCGTGGTATTCCAGCCCCATACCTATTCCCGCACTAAGGCGCTGTTCCCGGAGTTTGTGGAGCAGCTGCGCCGTCCGGATCTCACCATTCTGGCGGAGATCTATGCCGCCCGGGAGACCAAC
>CAVEIY010000035.1:8325-13540 GCA_963615825.1 Flexilinea sp. | reverse complement strand
CACCGAGGGGATTTCCTCCAAGGATCTGGCCGATCAGATTCCCGGCGCCGAGTACTACAAAACCTTTGATGAAATCACCCAGCGGCTGCGGGAAATTGCCGCCCCCGGTGATCTGATTCTCACCATCGGCGCAGGCGACATCTACCTGGTCGGTGAAGCCCTTGCAGGAGAGCAAGCTTAACCTTTGACAAAAAGCGCCGCTGGTTATTGCGGCGCTTTTTTTAAGCAAATCAGCAGGAGAATCTGACGATAGATTTTTCGTCAGACTCCGCAGATGCAATTGTTCGGTGTTGCCTTCATACCTTAACGGTTTCTTAAAGGGTCGGCATCTTTGTTTTTAAACCCATGTTTGATACACTATTTACGGAAGGTGTGAGAGATATGTACAAAATTCTCATCTGCGATGATGAAACCGATATTCGCAATGCCCTGAACATCTATCTCAGTGCCCAGGGCTATGAAACCGTCCTCTGTGCCAACGGACAGGAGGCGCTGGACGCTGTGGAGAAGGGCAATATCGGTCTGGTGCTGCTGGACATTATGATGCCTGTGATGGACGGGATCACCGTACTGTCCAAGCTCCGGAAAACCAGCAATGTGCCGGTGATTCTTCTGACCGCCAAGGGAGAGGATACCGACAAGGTGCTGGGTCTGGACGTCGGCGCAGATGACTATATCACAAAGCCCTTTAACCCCATGGAGGTACTGGCGCGGGTCAAATCCCAGCTGCGCCGTTATCTCCAATTGGGCGCCGCGGTAACGCCTACCACAGAGCTGTGCTGCGGTCCCGTTTCCATGGACGACCGTTCCAAAACCGTAACGGTAGACGGAGATCCCATCAGCCTGACCCCAACGGAGTATGAAATTCTCAAGCTCTTTCTCACCCATCCTGGTCAGGTGTTCTCCATGGCGGAAATCTACCGTCAGGTTTGGAAGGAAGCTCCCCTGGGGGCAGAGGGCACTGTGGCCGTACATATCCGACACCTGCGAGAAAAAATCGAGATAGACCCAGCCAATCCCCGCTGCCTGAAGGTGGTATGGGGGCAGGGCTATAAGTTTGTCTCCACCTGATCGGAGTGATTTCGGATGCCTCAATTTTTGAAGAAAACCGGATGCAAGGTGTTCGGCGCCATTGTGTGTATTTTGCTGCTGGCGGCAGGCCTGTTTTTCGGCATTCTTACCCTGGTTGTAGCGGGCTACGGGGGCTTTTCCAGCCAGTCCGCTCTGTATACCGCCCTGGTGGAGGATCGGCTGTACCGGGATGCCGACGTGATTATGAACGGCTATTTTGACCCCAGCGATCCGTCCCACCCCTGGGTATCCTATTACAGCGGCAGCATCTTCAGCGGTGAGAAGTCCAACATGCTCTGGACCATTACCGAAGAAGGCAGCGATACCCCCGTGCTTTCCACCTATGACGGCGAGGACAGCATGCTGACCGTCAGCAATACCCTGAACTATTCCACTACCGTATCGTCCCCGAAGGATGTCTACACGGTGGACACCCAGCTGTTTTACTGCGGCAACCGGCTCTATTCCTTCAACGCGGACAACGATGCATTTTCCCCCGCCTTTTCTACCGTCAACTCCGGCTCCTCCGAGAAAATCACCGGCATAGCATCTTATCCCGACGCCATGCTGACGCTGGGCTTTACCTATGACGGTATTCACTACGCCTATGAGAACGACGAAGCCGAGCCGGGCTTTTACTGGACGGATGCCGATACCGAAACCTATACCGAGGTTAACACCACCTACACGATCACCTGCTATCTGCTGAAGGATATGCCCTATAACGACCAGTATCGCAAGCTCTATCTGTTCAGCAATACCCTGTATTCAGGGCGGTATACCCTCTGCGCCATGACCGCTGGATTCCTGATCCCTGCGCTGATTCTGCTGGTGCTGTTGTGCTGCACTGTAGGCCGGGTCAATGGGAAGGACGAGGCGGTGCTCAATCCCATTCACCGGATTCCCGGCGAGCTGGCTTTGCTGCCCGTTGTTCTGATCTGCGCGCTGGGTCTTAGCTCCCTGGGCAGCAATTTCTCCTATTACCAGACCGCGCTGGTGGGACTGGGTGTCGCTGCGGCCATCTGTGCCCCGTTCCTGGTCTATTTCGTCACCACCCTGTGCGCCCGGGTGAAAACCCGCACGCTGCTGCATAATACCCTGTGCGCCCGACTGTGGGGCTTTCTCCGGAAGGCCGGTAAATCCGCAACTGCGGCAGGCACCGCCGTATTTCTGCACCTGCCGCTGATCTGGAAGGTCATGGGTGCTTATCTCGCCCTGTGCATTCTGGAGCTGATCGGACTTGGCCTGTTCTATTGGGGCAGCGGTGTGTTCTATTTCCTCTGGATGATTGAAAAGCTCCTGCTGGGCGGTGTCATCGCCTATGTATGCATGAGCTTCCTGCGGCTGAAATCCGGAGCAGAGCGCATTTCTGCCGGAGACTACAACACCAAGGTGTCCACCGATCACCTGGTGCTGGAATTCAAGTCCACTGCCGAAACGCTAAACCACATTCAGGACGGCATCAATACCGCTGTGGAGAGCAGGATGCGCTCAGAACGGCTGAAAACTGAGCTGATCACCAATGTATCCCACGATCTAAAGACCCCGCTGACGTCCATTGTCAGCTATGTGGACCTGCTCAAGCAGGAGCCAGCTGGTTCTCCCGCCGCCGAAGAGTATCTCCAGGTGCTGGACCGACAGTCCGCACGGCTGAAAAAGCTCATTGAGGACCTGGTGGAAGCCAGCAAGGCCTCCACGGGCAACATCACCGTCCATGCCGAGCCGTTGGACTTTTCCATGATGCTGGGTCAGGCTTTGGGCGAATACAACGAGCGGCTGACCAAAGCAGGCCTTACCCCGGTGGCAAAGCTGCCGGAAGCGCCAGTGATGATTTCTGCCGACGGCCGGCTGCTGTGGCGGATTCTGGACAATCTTCTGGGCAACGCCGTAAAATACGCCATGCCCGGCACCCGGCTGTATGTAACCCTGACCGCCGATACCCACGCCATCGTCACCTTCCGGAACATCTCCCGGGATCCGCTGGACGTTACCCCGGAGGAGCTGATGGAGCGCTTTGTACGGGGCGATTCCTCCCGGCATACCGAGGGCAGTGGCCTTGGTCTTTCCATTGCACAGAGCCTTGCAGAGTCTATGGGCGGCGAATTCCTATTGTCCGTAGACGGCGATCTGTTTAAGGCAGCCATTGTATTCCCCACGCTGCCTACGCCCATTCCCCAGGAGCCTCCAACCACCGAAGAGAATTCATAAAAAGCAAAATACCCGGTGCATTCCATTCAGATGGAATGCACCGGGTTTCTTATTCGATTTTACATTCCTGCGTAACGGATATACCGCATCAGGATTGCCACAGTCTGTTCGCGTGTCGCGGTGCTCTCGGGCATCAGATTTCCGTTGCTGCCCACAATCAGTCCGTTTTCCACAGCCCAGGCCATTGCCTTTTGGGCATAATCCGAAACGCGCGCCGCATCCTTGAATTCGGACAGGCTGCCCTCGGTTTCCGGCAGTCCCGCAAGACGATAGAGCATAGCCGTCAAATCCTCCCGGGTAATGGCTGCGTTCGGCGCAAACCGCGTGCCGCCAACGCCCATGATGATTTGGTTCTGCTGTGCCCAGGTCACCGCATCCCGGTAATAATTCTCGGTCAGATCCGTAAAGGTGCTGGAACCGCTGACCTTGGGGCTGCCATTGAGCCGATAGAGGATCAATGCCAGCTGTCCTCTGGTGGTGGTGCCCTCTGGCTCAAATCGCGTTGACGATGTGCCCGCTATCAGGCCCAGCTCATAGGCCTGGCAAATATCCGCATAGCTCCACCGGCTGGTGGCCACATCCCGGAACGGCAACGCAGAGATTCCGCTGTCATACCAGTAATCCAAATCCACATTCTGAGGATTCTCCTGGCTGGAGATTCCCTCTACATAGCCGCTGGAGGTACACTGCCAGAACTCATGGCTGCCGGAGTAGTCGGTTTTCGACGCATAATGCGCCAACCATACTGCACCATCCAGCTGCTTGGCATTCAAATGCTTCTCCAGCATCTCCTTGTTGGCATAAACTGCGCCGCGATAGCCTGCCGCCGTTACCTCTGCCAAAAACGCATTACAGACAGCGGTTGCCTCACTCTTCGACAGGTTTGCCTGATACAGCCGTCCAGTACGCCGTCCGTCCGCGCCATCTGCAAATTCAAAATCAATGACCACCGGCAGCGTAATTGCATAGTTCCGGATGCGCTTTAGTACATACTGCGCCTCTTCCCGGGCTTCGTCTACGGTAATGGCCTGAGAATAGAGATAGACGCCCACCTGAATGCCGCTGTCAATGGCGCCCTTCAGGTTCTCATAAACCCGGCTGTCCTCTCCCAGATTTCCGGTGCCCCACCCGCGGTAACCCACGCGGATGAAGGCAAAGTCAATTCCGCTGGCTTTGACCTTTTCCCAGTCAATTTTCCCCTGGAACTGCGCCACATCCACGCCCTTCCGCAGGGTTTCGCCTTTTTTCAGATCACGGGGCGTAAACCAGGAATGGTCCACCCCCACTGCCTCCAGCTGCGTATTATCCATTTCGCCCCGATGCATCTCGGTCCAATACTGGGGGTCATCCATAACTGCTGCCGGATTGGCTTCCTCTGAATATGTATTGGTATCCGCCGCCATGGCCGTCGGAACCAGACAGCTCTGCACCAGCAGCACCGCTGCCAGCAACAGGCCAATTCGTTTTATTTGCTTCATTCCCTAGCTTCCTTCCGTTTAATGGTTACAGAATGTAATATTTACACTTCATTGTATCACAGGTTGCCGGAATACGCAACCTCTTACAAAACAAAAATGGACGCATATGCGCCCATTTTTGCATATTTTGCAGAATTCCGCTTAGCTGGTTTCGCCCAGATAGATGCCGACACGGTTCTGAATCAGCGCCGCCACATCCTCCGCAGACTTATCGCCGGAGAAGTAAGCCTCAGCCTCTTCGTTGATGATATCCATAATGTCGCTGTCATAGTTGCCCGCCACACTTGCACCGTCGATCATGGCCTTAAAATCGTCCACCTGCTCCTGGGTCAGCGGCTCAAGGGTATATTCGGTGTCGCCAATGTAGGTAGACTGGTCATAGTAGACCTTTTCACCGTTTTCATCGGTGTAGAAGTCCTTTTCCATGGACTCCGCCAGCGCCTTATCCAGCGCAGACT
>CAVEIY010000035.1:0-8235 GCA_963615825.1 Flexilinea sp. | reverse complement strand
GCTGTCGCCGGAGATATAGGCTGTGTTCATCAGCACATCGCCGGACTGGAGCATCTGATAGATATCCTGATCGCTCATGCCTACTGCACCGCTGTCGTCGCCGTACAGCTCATCATTGGTGGGCAGCTTGGTCGAAGCGGCCAGGAGCTGCTTGAAGTCATCGCTGTCAAAAGAGCAGGTTGCCTTGCCATAGTCCACAAACTGGTTCATGTTCTGATAAACCATCTGCTGCAGGAATTCCGTCTGGCTGGTGTACTGCATAACGGAAACGGAATCATCCAGCCCATCAATGACCTGTGCCATATCGGCCATAGTCCAGGAGGTCCGGTCGCCAACCAGCTTTACGCTGGCAATCATCGACTGTACACTGAAGCCGTAGGGCAGACCATAGAGCTTGCCGTCGGAGGTATAGGCCTTCAGTGCGCCTGCAACCAGATCGTCCTGAGAAATGCTGTCGTCCTTCTCCAGCAGTGCGCTGAGGTCGGCCAATGCACCCTTTGCGATGTATTTATCCTGATGTCCGGAGGACAGCGAGATAATATCCGGGCAGTTGCCGGAGATAACGTCACGGTCCAGCTGCTGGGTGCTCAGGGTATAGTCATCTTCGGTATTATACTGGCTGTAGTCCACCAGGGTAATCCGGTAGTCGTTGCTCTTGCGGTTATAGTCGATGACGGCATCCTTGATATTGCTGTCCAGATACTCTGCGCCCAGGGTCAGAAGGGTACGCTCGGGGATCTCGGAAGCAGGAGTCTTGGTCAGGATACCCATCTCAAAGGAGTTATCCCCCTTCATGCTGAAGCGGTTGCAAAGCACCAGAATCTGATCGTCGCCCGCAGCTGCCACACCGGAAAGGTTCGTCGCATTGATGTCGGAATCCAGCCAGGAGAGCAGCTTTGTAGACTTGCCGGTGCTGAGATCCACACTGTAGAGATAGTTGCCGTCGGACGCCATTAAAGTGCTGCCGCTGCCGGAGTAGAAGTTCATGCTGGTGCTGTTGCCATCGCCGTCAAGGGTGATGGGATCCCCCAGCTTGCCATTTTCGATCTTGCACAGAATGGTGCCGCCCTCGCCGGACTTAAAATACTCCACCGCAACGGTACCGTCGCCGGCACTGACCATGTTCACGATCCACTGATCGTCCATGTCAATGTGCTCCTTCTCAGAGCCGTCCGCGCCAAAGCAGTAGATTTTGCTGTCACCGGCAATATAGAGGTTGCCGTCGCCGTCCTGCGCCGTGTACTGGGGATAGAACCATTCCTCCCCGCTGACAACCTCTGTCAGATCAATCTCCTGAAGGAGATTGCCGCTCATGTCATACTGATAGGCGGTAAAGGTTTCCTGATTGTCCACTTCCGTATAGCCTTCGTCAATGACAGGCTCCTCCACCGGCTCTTCGGTGCTGCCAGCCTCCGTTGTCTCCGCCTCACCTGCGGTTTCGTCCATGGGGGCTTCCGCGGCCTCATCGGCGTTCTCGTCAACGGGTGCTTCCTCCGTCTCGCCTGCTGCCTCTTCTACTGGTGCTTCGTCGCCAGCAGCTTCCTCTGTGGCCGCTTCTTCGCCATCCGCATTGAAGGTAGCTGCCGTGTCATCCTCGTAGCTGGCGAATACATAGCGGTCAATGATGGTCCAGTAGCTGCTTCCATCGGGGCTTACAGTAACCGCCTGGAGGTTCTCGCTGCTGGTATCGGTGCTTTCCAGTTCCTTCATAGGAATCTCTGTCACCTGACCTGTGGTAGGATCGGCAGCATAGAGCTTCGCCCCTGACTGGCCCGATTCCTCGTCATAATACTGACCGGCAAAATACAGCTTGCCCTGAGCCGTGGAAACGTTGCCGCTGTTGATCCAGTCCAGCTCTACATCCAGGTCGTGATAATCAGAAAGATAGCCGTAGCCCAACTCCTGGGCCAGGGTTTTCGTCTCACTTTTACTGTCCTTTCCGTTGGACTCGCCCTTGTCGCCGCAGGCTGCCATAGACAGGCACATGGCGCCAGCCAGGAAAATTGCCGCACCTCGTTTCAAATACTTGTTCATAGAACACCGTTTCCTTTCCGGGGCAGCCGCCCCTGAGAGATTGGGGATGTTTCCCCGCGCATCCTGAGATCCGCAGGGAATCTACTAATCGCCTATTTTCGTCTCCAGCGTCGTTTGCCGCCGGAGTAGTCCAGCTCATGATGCCTGACCTTCTTTGGCTTCCTCCGGCGCTTGGAGAAGATGGTTTCCGGCTCCTCGCCCCGGAGCTTTGCCTCGTAATTTCTGGTATTGCGGCGATCAATGGCGTTTTCAATGGCAATGGGGATGCTGTAAAGGCCCCAGGTACGCTTCCGGTTCAGCAGAAGCAGCCAAATCAAAACGCTGACGCCAACAAGCAGCAGTAAAATCGCCTCGGGAATCAGCCGCAGCGCCAAATGATTTTCCGCCAGCTTTGCCGCATTTTCATAGTAGGGATAGCCGATGGCCTGATCCGAAATGCCACGGGTGGAGAGATGCCTGAGCACGTTCCACCGGCTTTCCAGTGAAAACCGTCCGGCGTTATCCGTATAGGCCGTGTCCTCCGGCACAATTTCCTTCAGCGCCGTCTGGAGGGTGGACAGGGCAAAATTCTTAACCGGCTGGGGCAGCACCATCTCCAGGCAGGTATAGCTTATATCACTGCCGGTATTGTAGCTGAGCGCGGTATCCGCCGAAGCGGCATCGTCCTCCCCCTCGCTGGGAGCCGGACTGCCGCCGGTTACCCCAGGAGAATCCGCATAGACCCAGGCGCGGCGGGTATCTCCTGCAGCAAGGGATGTATACTTGCCCTCGGGATAATCCACCACTGCCGCCACCTGATAGCGCTGTCCGTTCCACTCCAGGAACTGTCCTACCACATCGTCGGAATAGAACAGTTCCCAGGCCGTCTGCCGGTCCAGCACAATCCGGTCATGCATCACGTCGTCCTCGGACATATACCAGCCCTTCCGCAGCACCATAGGATGAATCCGGAAGTAGTCACCGGAAATCAGCGTCAGTTCCACATTGCTGCTGGCGATTCCGTTTTGCAGCGTCACCTGCTGTATTTTGGACGCTGCATAAAACCAGGGGTAATTCTCAGAGGGAACGCCAGCTGCGCTCAGGGCATTTTCCACCGCCAGCCGAATGGAGGGAATCCCCGAATCGGAAATGGCATTGTCCTCTGGCAGATACACCGATACCTGGGCATAGGGCTTCTCCTCCGTCTCCCATCGGGCATAAGCCGTCTGATCGGTGAGCGCCTGGACCACCTTCCGGTCCCCCCGGCACAGTCCCCGCCATATTCCCAGGCAGGTCAGCACCGCCAGCACCCACAGCAGCCATTTCCATCGCTGGAGCAGCCAACGGAGCACTTGTTTTACCCGCAACTGCCTCACCTCACTCTGCAATCCGCACCTGGGTTCCCACATCCAGGGGTACGGTTGCCGTGGTGATGACAAAATCATCGGCGGAAAGCTCCCCGGATACTGCGCTGTTGTTATCATCCGACGCCACAATGGTCACGGTTTTTTTCCGCACCGAATACCGGTTGCCCAGCGGACTGGATTTCACCTGGACGGTATAGACAAAGCTGCCGTTGGCGTCTGTATGGATGGCCGCGCTGGGAATCACCAGATCGTAGCTGGAATTCTTATCGCCCACGGAAAAGCTGAGGCTTTGACCTACGCTCACATCATCGCCTGTGACGGAGAAGGTCAGCACCCGGCTGTTGGCAGGGTCGTTTTTATCCGAGGTAATGGAGGTCAGTGTCATGGTAATGCCGCTGTCCCAGAGATTGGTGATCTCCGCCTGAAGCCCCTCCTTCAGGGTCCGCGCCTGCTCCTTGGTGACGGTTGCCTTCAGGGTGTAGCCCTTTTCCGTCATCTCCACCACCATCAGGGGGGTATCCGCAGTGGTGGTATCTCCGGCAGCAACGTTGACCTCAGTTACCACACCGGCATAGCGGCTTTTGATATTCGCCGCAGAGGTTTTCTCCTCCAGAGCTTTGACCTTTTCCTCCGCCGCCTTGACCTCTTCCGCCTTGGCGTCCAGGTCCAGCTTGGCAACGGAATCATTGTAGGCGTTGGTATCCTCGGTGTCCTTGGCCGTTGCCTGCAGGGTTGCCAGATTGTCCTTTGCACTCTGGAGGGCAGTTTGGGCAGCGGATACGGAGGTGGCATCCTGGTGGCTGTTTTGGAATGCTGCCGTGGCATCCTGGGCACTGGCGTAAGCCGCATCGGCCTGACTTGCCGCATAGGTGGCATCCAAAAGGGACTGCTGTGCATCGGCAAGCTGCTGGCTTAGCGACGCAAGCTTGGGGGCAATCTGGTTATCATAGATCTGCTGGACCTGCTCCTTCAGCGTTTCATCCTCCGGATTGTCCTCCAGGCGTTTCTTTGCGCTGAGATAATCCGCATTGGAGTTCTCCACATTCGCAATCTGACTATTCAGGTTATCCACCAGATTGGCATAATACTCCTTGTTCTGATTTTTCGTTGACTGATTGGACTTGGCCGAAGCCTCCTGATCCTGATACCATTTCAGATCACTCTCATATTTCTGTGCGCTGGCCAAATCCGACTCCGCCTTGCTCACCGCCGCCTGGGCCTGGGACAGGCTTGCTGCCTGGGCCGCCGCCCCTTCTTCGTTCTTTGGCAGCTGGAGCTTATCATATTCCAGCTTCACATTGGCTAGATTGGTGCGGGCGTCCTGCAATTCCTGGCTTTCCGTTGCGTCCAGGGTCAAAAGCGTATCGCCCGCTGCAATGGTATCGCCCTTTTTCACGTTCACCGCAGCGACAGTTCTCGTCTCCTGCACCGTTACGTTATAGCTCTGCGCCGATTCCACCGTACCGGTTCCCCGGATTTTCGTGGTCAGGGTGGTGGACTGCGGATACTGCGCCGCCACCTCCGGCAGGGAATAGTTCATAATCGTATTGGAGAAGAAGGTCAATACCAGCAGCACTGCCAGAAAAATAATAATCGCATTTTTCACCCAGTCCCGCTTGCCGCGCTTTTTCCTGCGCCTTCCTTCCTTTGACAGTTCGTTTGTCATGGCTTCCACCTCTCTTTTTATCCCTTAATGCCGCCGGAGTAGGTAATGCCCTCCTCCAGATATTCTTCGCCCCACAGGAACATCAGCAGGGTCGGCACCATATAGATCACAGCCACCGCGAAGGCAACGCCCACCTCGCCGCTGTTGATTTCACTGAGGAATACACTCAGGGGGTATTTTCCCTGATCGGTAAACAAAATCAGGGGCTGCTCGACCATATTCCAGTAGTCGATGAACACCAGCATGGCCACGCTCACCAGCGCGTTTTTGCACATGGGCAGGCACACTCTGGAGAAAATCTGCCATTCCCCCGCGCCGTCCAGCTGCGCCGCTTCAATATAGGACTTGGGAATCCGGCGCATATTCTTCGTCAGCAAAAACACGCTGAACGGAGCAAAAATACCCGGCAGAATAATCGCCCAGTTGGTATCCAGCAGCCCCAGCCACTTACTCACCAGATAGTTTGGCACCAGCGTTACCTGATAGGGCATGAGCATCAGGATAATGTAGCCGAAAAACACCAGCTCCCGCACCTTGCCCCGATATCTTGAAAATCCATAGGACGCCAGAGACGCCAGCGCCACCTGAAAAATCACAATGGGAACCGTTAAAATCACGGAATTCCAGAATTTCAGCAGGTAGGAGGGACTGTTGAACAGCACCGTCCAATACTGCTTAAACGACACCATATCCGGGATGAACTTCAGGTTGACCTGTTTGGAAATATACGTGGTCACCGCCTGACTGCTTTGGGAGCCGCTTTGATCTCCGGTGCTGGCATTGCCGAATACCGCGCCATAGTTGGCGGTAATCTCATCCTGAGTCATAAAGGAGTTGGTAATGGTCAGGACAATTGGCATTAAAAACAGCAGCGCCATGCTCAGGGCAATCACCGTTAAAAGGATCCGGGCCACCTGCTTTCTCCGGCGATAGTAGCCCTGTTTTCGCTGGACCGGATGCTTTGGAACTCGAATCATTCCTCTTCCACATCCTTTCCCAGCTTATTGTCCACCAGAAACAGCAGACCGATCACCAGCACCATCACCGCCGCCATCACCAGAGCCGCCGACGAGAGCTTCTGATAGTCCATGCTTTCAAAGGTGTTATTCATAAAGTGCTGTAATAAGTATAGCCCATCATAGGGGTACTTTCCGGTGAGGAGATAGACCTCCCGGAAAATCTTCATGGAGTTAATCAGGCTGAGGATGGTCACGAACAGAATCGTGGGGAAGATGTAGCGCAGCTTGATCTGGAAAAAGATCCGCGCCGAGCTTGCCCCCTCCAGCATGGCCATCTCCTGAATATCCGTTGGCACGTTGGACAGGGCCGCCAGAAACAGGATCATATCGTAGCCAATGTTCTTCCACAAAAACAGCAGGATTACCACATACCGGTTGAATTCCGACTTCATCCAGTCGATTTTATCCACCCCGAAATGGGCCAGGAAATCGTTCAGCGCACCGTTGTTGCTGAAAATCACCTGCCAGATCAATACAATAGACGCCACCGGCACCATCAGTGGCGACAGCATAAACGTCCGAATCTGGCTCCGCAGAGGAATCTTCTGACTGAGCATACAGGCCAGCAGCAGCGAGCCAATCACCGCCGACGGAACTGCAATCAGCGAGAAAATCGCCGTATTCTTTGCTGCCAGCCGAAAGGACTGATTTTGAAACAGATTCCGGAAATTATCAAAGCCCACAAACTCATGGAGTACCGGATTGTTCACAAACGCATAGTAAATCACCACAAAAAAGGGCAGCACAAAGAAAATCAGGATGCCCAGCAGGCTGGGGGATACAAAGGCAAGGCTCACCAGACGCTCCCGCCGCTTTTCCCGGCGCTCTGCCGGCGTAAGATGGGCATTTTGCTCCTTCCGCCGAATTTTCCGGCGTTTTTTCATGATCCTTCCCCCTTTTCCCGTTTTCTCTATGTATAGACGTGATAACCCGGCCTCCGGTTTCATCCGTAAGGAAAATTCTTCACTTTATTTTCTCCAAAGGCTGTGTCCGCACTGTGTCCAACTGTACTAATCACGTTAGTACAATTATAGCATAGCCCCATTTCGGACACAAGTGCGGCAACATTAAGGTTTCCTTAAATTAAGAAAACACCGCAGTCCGGCTTTTCCCGAACTGCGGTGCAGAATGCTTAAAATGGATTACTTCTTCTTTTTCTTCTGCGCAACAATGCAGCCGGCTGCGATCACAATCACCAGGATCACAATCACTGCAATGACCACCGGCGTATGGCTCTTTTCTGCGGGAGCCTCTGCCGCGGTGGAGGCCTCCTCTTCCGGTGCAGGCTCCACAGTGGCTTCCGGCTCTGCCGGTGCGGGCGTCTCGGCCTCTGCCGCGCTCTCCTGTACCGAAGCCTCAGTCTCTACTGCGCTTTCCTCTGCCTCGGCTGCGGGAGCCTCCTCCTCTGCGCCCCAGGCTGCCTCGGTATAAACGGTGCCGTCCGGTGCGGTGGGGGTGTAGTCCAGATTGATATAGTCCTCTGCCTTCTGGGGTTCAAAGGTATACTCGCCGTCTGCCACGGTGCCGATGCCGGGCACATGCTCAAAGGCAGTCAGGTCATCGGTGCCATAGGTGCCGGTGACAGTAACGGTATAGTCACTGTCGCCCTCTACATATGCAGTGCCGTCTGCACCCACGATGGAAACGGTCTTGCCCTGGTCGTCCAGAATCTCGTCGCCGGCGGTGTAGAGATCCCGTACCTGGCTGTCGCCGGTTACGGTCCATACGGCAGTTTTGTCCATGTAGACGTCGCAGCCCCGGTCGCCGTTATCCTCCCGGCACAGGAATGCGCCGGTCATCTGGGTATCCTGGGTCAGGAAGCAGCCCAGATAGCTCCAGGTATCATAGATGATATTGCCGTCGATGTCCTGGTCGATGGTATAGAGCACGCACTCCGAGCCGTTGGCCCCGGCAGTACCCCAGCCGCGCTGGTTGGTGTTGCAGGCGCACAGCAGGAAGGTATCCATGCCCTCGGGATAGATCATCTCCACGTCGCACAGGCTGATATAGCAGTAGGTGTTGGTGGTATAGAACATCTTGGCATTGCCGTTTTCGCTCTGGTTGTTGGCCTTCAGAACGCCGCCCACCATGGTGCAGTAGGTGGTGCCTTCCTCCGAGTCGCCGGACATGGACTGATAGACCATGACGTTGCAGTTCTCGTCGTCATCGG
>CAVEIY010000034.1:0-15192 GCA_963615825.1 Flexilinea sp. | reverse complement strand
GCTTCACCCGGGAAAAGCGCTTTGGCTATGAGGAAATCGCCTATCTGCTGCTGTTTGGCAAGCTGCCCAATCAGGAGGAGTACGCGGCGTTCCGCCAGTTGCTTTCCGATCACATGAGCCTGCCTGCGGGATTTACAGAGGACATGATCCTCAAGGCGCCCAGCAGCAATATTATGAACAAGCTGGCCCGTTCCGCTCTGGTGCTCTACTCCTATGACGACAATCCCGATGCAACGGACCTGACCAATATGGTGCGTCAGTCCATTCAGCTCATTGCCCAGTTCCCGATGATTGTGGCCCATGCCTATGCCGCGAAGGTCCATTACTACGACGGCGGATCGCTGATTCTCCATTGGCCGGTGTCAGAGTTCTCCATTGCAGAGAATTTTTTGCATTCCATTCGTCCGGATTCCAAATTCACCGAGGAAGAGGCAAGATTGCTGGATCTATGTCTAGTGCTCCATGCAGAGCACGGCGGTGGTAACAACTCGGCGTTTACCTGCCGCGTACTGTCCTCCTCCGGCACCGATACCTATTCCGCCATTGCAGCCGCAGTGGGCAGCTTGAAAGGCCCCAAGCACGGCGGCGCTAACCAGCGGGTTTCCGCCATGTTTGAGGAGATCAAAAAGAACGTTCACGACTGGAACGACGACGACGAAATCACGGCCTATCTGGAGAAGATTCTGCGGAAAGAGGCGGGAGACGGCAGCGGCCTGATTTACGGTATGGGCCACGCCATTTATACCAAGTCCGATCCCCGTGCGCTGATTTTGAAGCATTCCGCACGGCCCTTGGCAGAACAAACCGGCTATGTGAAGGAGCTGGATTTGCTGGAGTCCATTGAGCGGCTGGTGCCGGAGGTGTTTGCACGGGTGACCGGTTCGGATAAGACCATGTGCGCCAATGTGGACTTCTATTCCGGACTGGTGTATACCATGCTGAATATCCCCCAGGAGGTATTTACGCCTCTGTTTGCCATTGCCCGTGTGGCCGGCTGGTGCGCCCACCGGATTGAGGAGGTTATGACCTCCAACCGGATCATCCGTCCTGCCTATAAGTCTCTGACTCAGCGGCGGACCTATGTACCCATGGCAAAACGATAAAACAGATCCCCAGACGATGGATACGATCGTCTGGGGATATTTCTTATGATTTAGATGCGCATGGCCAGGGCGTAGGCGTCCCGGATGGCGTTGCGCATATTTCCGGGCTGGCGGCAATCACCGATCATGTAGAATTCCGGTGCGGCGAAGCGGAAGGCAATGGCGGCTTCGCTGTTCGGCTCCATTCCGCCGCAGGCAACGATATCGTCGCAGGAAACGGTGTGGCTCTGACCTTTCCGGTCCAGATAGGTGACGGCATTGGGCTGAATCTCAGTGGTTTTTGCCTTTCGGATTACTTTGACGCCCAGCTGGTCGGCCTTGGAGTTCATGTAACCGATGGCGCGGATGGGATTCAGGTCATAGGCAAGCCGCGCCTGACGGCTGATTTCCGTGACCTCGTGACCACACTCCGCCAGATAGCAGGCGGCTTCGGCGGCGACGGAGCTGCCCCCGATGACCACAACCCGGTGGCCCAGCTTTTCCTGATTGCCGTAGATGCTGATCCCGTCCCAGCGGGCATGCTCGGCGCCGGGAATATTCGGCTTCTTGGGGGTGGCACCGGTGGCGGCAATGACCACGTCAAAGCCCTCGGATTTGATCATCTCCGGCGTGGCCTCGGTGTTCAGCCGGACGGCAATGCCCTTTCGATTGACCTGATTCCGCAGGAAGTCCAGATACCGCTTCAGCTCCCATTTGAACTCGGGATATTCTGCGGTTTTGATCTGGCCGCCCAGCGCGTCGGACTTTTCAAAAATCACCGGCGTATGGCCGCGCTCCTTCAGCCACATGGCGCACTTGATGGCGCCGGGACCGCCGCCGATCAGGGCGATCTTTTTCTGACGGGTGACCGGCTCAATCAGACGCTTGGCCCGATGCTCCATGCCGATTTCGGGATTGATGGTGCAGTGACTCATCCAATCGCCGGTGGAGGAGGTACCGCGGCAGGCGTGACACTCAATACAGGGGTTCAGGTCCTCGCCGTTTCCGTCCCGGAGAATTTCGCCCAGATGCTCGTTGCAGATGAACAGATGGCCGGGGGCTACCAGATCCGCAGCACCGGAGGCGATGACGTTGTTGAGGGAATCCAAATCCTTATAATAGGTGGAGATGGCGATGGGCGTTGTGACGCCGCGAGCCTTGAGTCCCTTGGACAGCTCAGCCGATTCGCACACGGTTACCCGCTCATGGTCGGGATGCATGGCGCGCACCTGAAGCAGGTCGATATAGGGATCAATGGCGCGGAGAAATTCCGCAGCCTCGTCCATATCCATGCCCATGTCGCCGCCGATATTGGGGGCGTTGACCACCAGCAGATATTTCTCTCCCATGGCGTTTCGCAGCGCCTGAATGACCTCAATGGGGAAGCGCATGCGATTCTCCAGGCTGCCGCCGTATTCGTCGGTGCGCCAGTTGGAGGTGGGGTTGAGGAACTTACCGATATTAAAGTTGTGGCAGAAATCAAACATGCCGCCGTCAAAGCCCAGATTCTTATAGGTCTGGGCATGCTGAATGTGCAGCCGAATGTATTCGTCCATATCGGCACGGGTCATCATCCGTGCGCCTGCCATGGGGCGACCCGGTGCGCCGGATACGCCTTCTTCCATGGGCTTGACGCCGGGGGCGGCAGTAACCTCGTCCTCATCCTCCTTGGATACCATGGCAAAGGGATTCGGCGGGGCGCCATAGGGGGAGGGGACGTCCGGATCGTTAACCTGCAGCGGCATACGGTTGTCCAGATTCAGTTCCGGCGTAATGTAGCTGCCATAATAGTGTACCATCTCGGCCATAAAGGTAAAGCCGTTCTGACATCCGATGTCGTCCAGATCATACATGGCAAAATGGCCGCAGTCGGCAGGCATTTTCCGCTGATCCAGATTGGTCAGATCCTGCATCAGCAGAATGGCAGCGCCGTTCTTCGCCCGGGAGGCATAGTAGGTGGCAACCGGATCGTCGGGATACAGCTGGTTTGCCTGGAGAAAATGAGGCTGAGCCACCGGATACAGCAGACGGGTTTTTAACGTTTTCCCCCGCAGGGTAAGGGGGGCGGTCAAGGCTTCATAGGGCATGGAAAACGCTCCTTCCTGATTGGGGAGCCGACGGAACAATCCATGCGGCTCCGCATATTGTGAATTCAATATAATTATACAACGGAAAAAGGGAATCCTGCAAGGAGCGGCTTGTATTCTGCTGTTCAATCCGTGAACCTGCAAACAAAGCCGCCCCCTCCGATTGGAGAGGGCGGCGAAAAATCAGGTGCGTTCGGCAGCCAGCTCAGCGGCGGTTTTGACCGGCGTGTAGCTGTGCTCGTTGTCCAGGGTTTTATATGGCTCGGGCCAGGGCACCGTATTTTGCGGCGGCATAATTACGCTGTAGGGCAGGTGCAGGGGGCCGGGATCGGTGACATCCGGGTCCTCGCCCAGAGTAACGGGACCGATGCCCTTTTCCTCCGGCGCGGTGAGACGCTCATAGTCGTCGTGGGCAAAATTGGTCATATCCAGCTTGCCCATAATATCCGGGCAGACCTGCTCGTGGAGATAGAGCCAGCGGCCGTGCTCCAGAACGAAATCAGAGCCATAACGCTCCCACAGCACGTTGCAGTAGGGATATTCATGGCGGTTGAGCCGGCAGAAGATCACGCCGGGGGTGATGAAGCTGCCACGGGCGGATTTACCGTCGTCCGCCACCTCAATGATGTCGGTAAACAGCGTGTGAACCGATGCCTCCATCAGCGGACGGGGATCATGGCCGCCCAGCTCCGGGTAGATTTTCTGGACGTTCAGCAGGTTCTGCATGGCCATGTTGTCATAGGCGGTGACGGAACCCTTCCAGACCTGCTGGAAGCCGCGCATCCGTCCGAAAATATGGCCCCAGGAGCACCAGTCGTCCTTGCTCCAGATTTCGCCCCATTCACCGGAGGCGTCGGCGCGGCCATGAAGATAGGTGTGCTGTGCCTTTACGTTTTCCACGGCCTGGCTGGCAGCGGCATTGAGTACCCGCTGATGCAGGTCAAGATGCTTTTTTCTCATATCACTCTACCTCCCAATGGTCCGGATGTCCCTCCGGTCCGTAGCTGTTGTCCTCATTGAAGGTCTGATAGGGAACCGGGGCGGGGGGATAGTTGTCCAGCCAGTTGTAGCGCTCGTTGTGAACCCGCATGGAAAGGGTGGGCGTGCCGAATTCTACAAAGGCGGGATTGTCCTGATCGGGGAGATCCACAGGCTGCTCCATATAATTGGCGCCAGCCTCACTCTGGAGATCGGTGGCAACTACCACATGCCAGATTTTCCACTGTCCGTCCTCCTTCAAAAAGTCGATGGCCAGCTTTTCCATATACCAGCGTGCGTCGGCCTGGGTGTCGGAGGTGGGAAGGGTTTCCTGAGAAATGCAGTACCACAGTCCGCGGGCGGTGTTGCCGTCGTATGCCTCATGGACCAGTCCGGTGGAGATGGGATGATGGAACAGGCAGCCGTCGCCGCGATGCTGGCCGGGGAGCGCGTCCAGTTTTTCGTTATGGGCGGTGACATAGTAGTCGCGGATGGCGTCCATGCCCACATAGTAGCCCCAGTTCCGGCCAAAGGAGGCGGTTTTCTTGGCTTCCTCGCCAGTGACCCAAAGCTCCTCCAGCTCCTTTTCCCGCCAGTCGTTGGCTAGATAGTAGGCGCGCTTGGCGGCAAGCTTTTTTACCGTCTCAACGTCCCAAACCCGCTGCATCAGCTGGAGATCGGTGTATTCCGGTGCTTTCATCGTGCGGCCTCCTTTCCATAGGAAAACGTGTTTGCAAAGGTGTCATAGGGCTCCGGAATCCGGGGCGTCAGGGTCAGGGGACGGTCCACCCGATACAGGGGACGGACGGTTTCCGCCACGGTGTAGGGGGGCATCTCAAACTGGCCCAGAGGTGCAAACGCATCCTCCTCGGGATAAGGGGTGACTTCCTTGCCCCAGCTCTGGCCGCAGAGAGAGTCGATATCGTTGAGATACTGGAGGTGCCAGATTTTCCAGTCGTCATTTTCATAGACGAAATCTCCGGCAAAATAGCCCCAGGTCCAGCTGGCTTCGGGGCCGCGGGTGGTGACCTCGGCGTTGCAGCCCAGGCAGAACCAAAGGCCCTTTGCGGTTTCGCCGTCCTCGGCCACCTCGATCACCGGGGCGGTCAGGGGCTTTACGTGGAACGGGCCGATGCCGTAGAGCTCCTCGTCGGATTTTCCGCCCAGCTTTTCGGGCAGACGCTTTTGCAGCAGCTGCGCCGACAGCAGATTCCGGGCGACAATTGCGTCGAAATAGCCCTTCACCGCGTCGGGGCCGATGTAGCTGCCGTCGTTAAAGGTCAGGCATACATCGGATTTTGTGCTGAAAAAGGAGTCAAAAATCTCGCCCTGCCGGTTCAGCAGCAGGCAGTTTACATATTTGCCCATGAGGTTTTTGATGGTGCGCTGATCCTCCCAGCGTTCCACCAGAAATTCCAAGGTCATGGCAGTCCCTCCTGTTCATAATTCGTATGCTAAAAGTATAACACATTGGAGCGATCCTTGCCAATAGCTCCTGTGTATATTCAATAACCGAAAGTTATAATTTTCTGGGGAGTTGAGGATCGGCGGGAATTATGGTATACTAAAGGAAAAGAACATCCTGAATCAGAAAGGAAATTTTGATATGACAAAAGAAGAACAGGCCCGCCTCCAGAAGGAGCATGAGGCAAAATACATGAAGTATATGGCGGATTTCGAGTCCTTCGGCGGAGATTTCTCCTCTTGCAGCGGAAATTGCAGCTCCTGCAGCAGCACCTGCGACAGCAAGAACCAGAAGAAGGCCGAAAACGACACCAAGCAGGTGGACGGCAAGACCCCGAAAAAGGCCCAGCGCATTGTGGCGATTTTCAGCGGCAAGGGCGGCACCGGTAAGTCCGTGGCTACCTGCCTGCTGGCGGATAAGCTCCAGAAGATGGGCAAAAAGGTGGCCGTGCTGGACGCGGATTTGGAGAACCCCTCCATTCACTATCTCTACGGCAAGCTGGAGCCCTGTAACTCCGACTCCAAGCAGCTGATCCCCATGACCACCGACAGCGGCGTGCAGTTTATCTCCATGGGCAACGTGGAAAAGGATGCCACTCAGCCCCTTTTAAGCTATGGCAAGGACATTGCCGAGGGCGCGCTGTATTTCTACCTTAACGTCAAATGGCCGGAGGATCTGGACTTTATGCTGGTGGACATGCCCTCGGGCGTGGGCGATGTACCCCTGCAGATTGGCACCATTATCCCCTTTGACGGTGCAGTCTGTATCTCCAATCCCTCGGATCTCTGCGATTTCCTGGCACTGAAATCTGTCAATCTCATGCGGATGATTATGATTCCCGTGCTGGGCGTGGTGGAGAATAAGACTGTGCTGGCGCTGGAGGACGGTCAGGTCCGCATGGGTACCGATCCCCAGGAGCATGCAAAGGCGCTGGATCTCCCGCTGCTGGCCTCGGTTCCTCTGAATCTGGAGCTGTCGGTGATGGCAGACTTTGGACGGATTTCTGACGCCGACGTGCCGGAACTGGACAGCGTGGCGGAGCTTTTGGCAAAGTAATGAGCGCTTGTACCCTATGTCCCAGAATGTGCGGTGTGGACCGGGAAAAGGGCGAGCTGGGGTTCTGCGGCATGCCTGCAAGCCTCTATGCCGCACGGGCTGCGCTGCATTTTTGGGAAGAGCCGCCCATTTCCGGGGAACACGGTTCCGGAGCTGTGTTCTTTTCCGGCTGCTCCCTGGGCTGCGGGTTCTGCCAGAATACCGAGATCAGCCAGAAGCGGTTCGGCAAGGAAATCACCACCCAGCGGCTTCGGGAGATTTTTAAAGAACTCATTGACCAGGGCGCACACAACATCAACCTGGTAACGCCAACGCATTTTCTGCCCCGGATTCTTCCGGCACTGGAGCCAAAGCTGCCGGTACCGGTGGTGTATAACTGCGGCGGCTATGAACGGGTGGAGACCCTTCGGATGCTGGAGGGAAAGGTGGACATCTATCTGCCGGACCTGAAGTTTGCAGAACCGGAGCTGGCAAAGCAGCTGTGCGGCGCGGCGGACTATTTTCCGGTAGCGACCCGTGCCATTGACGAGATGCTGCGGCAGGTGGGAAGGCCAGTGTATGGGGCGGACGGCATGCTGAAAAAGGGCGTTGTGATCCGTCACCTGGTGCTGCCAGGACAGGTGCAGAACAGCCTGAAGGTCCTGGATTACATTGCCGATCATTTTCCCAAGGGCAGCGTATTGGTCAGCCTGATGGCGCAGTTTGTACCGTCAGGCCGCCTGAAGCATACGCCTCCCTTTGACCGGACGGTGACACGGGAGGAGTATGAAGCGGTGGTAGACTGGCTGTATATGCTGGGCCTGGAGGACGGCTTCCTGCAGGAGCCAAGCGCGGCAACGGACGACTATCTGCCGGATTTTTCTCTGGAGGGGTTGTAACATGATCTGTGAAAAAATTGATCTGTATGGGGACCATCGGGTGATGCTCTATACCTATATCCAGCACTGGACCACGGTGGCGGGGCATTATCCCAAGCGGGGCGGCGTTGTGGTGCTGCCCGGAGGCGCCTATCTCTATCACGGCACCAGCGAGGGGGAGCCTGTGGCGGCGGCCTTTGCAGCGGCAGGGTATAATGCCTATGTGCTGCGGTACTCCATTGGCGCACATGCGACGTTCCCCAATTCGGCAGCGGATGTCTGCCGGGCGCTGAAACTGATCCGGGCGCATGCTCAGCCCTGGGGGCAGGATCCGGACAAGCTGGCCCTGTGCGGCTTTTCCGCCGGAGGGCATGTAGCGGCCTGCGTGGGAACCATGTGGAACCGCAAAGACGTGCTGGAGGCGTCCGACTGTACTGGGGAAGAGGGAAAGCCCAACGCCCTGATTCTCGGCTACCCCTGCATCACGGTAGATGTGGAGGGCCAGGGGGATATGTACAGCCTGCTCAAGGGCGAGAGAACCCTGGAGCAGCTCCGGGACATTGCCTCAGCGGAAAAATGGGTGGGACCCCATACGCCGCCGGTATTTCTGTGGAATCTCTATCACGATAAAATGGTGCCGGTGGAGCACGGCCTGCGGTTCATGGAAGCGCTGGCACGAGAGGACGTTCCCTTTGAGTGCCATACGTATATGAACGGCAACCACGCCTGCGCGCTGGCCACACCGGTATCCTCCCTGGGGGATCCGGTGCGGGAGAATCCCCACGGCGCAAGATGGATGACGGACTGCACCCAATGGCTGGCGCAGGTGTTCGGCACCCCGGCGCTGGACGTGCCCCAGGAAAACATGAAGTCTTTGGCAAAGGTCCGGGCGCATCTGGGGGGTCCTGCGTTTCGGATGGATCCGTGATCCAAGGAAAGGACAGTTAGGTGAATCATCATGCTTCTGAAAAAATACAAGGAATTTACCCCGAAAATTGACGGGGCCTATGTGGCGGAGGATGTTTCCGTCATTGGCGATGTGGAAATTGGCGAGAACGCCTCCATCTGGTATGGCGTGGTGCTCCGCGGAGATGTGGACAAAATCAAGATCGGCGCCAACACCAGCATCCAGGACAATGCGGTGGCCCATTGCTCCACCGATCAGCCCACCATCATCGGTGACAACTGCGTGGTGGGACACAACGCCATGATCCACTCCTGCACGGTGGAAGAGGGCTGCCTCATCGGCATGGGTTCCATTCTGCTGGACGGCTGCCATATTGGCACCGGAAGCATTGTGGCAGCCGGGGCAGTGGTGTCGCCCAATACGGTGATTCCGCCCCATTCCATGGTGATGGGCGTGCCGGGACGGGTGGTCCGTCAGCTCACCGAGAAAGATACCGAAGGCATTACCCTCAGTGTGGGTCATTACATTGCCTATGCCCAGGAGCAGCTGCCCAAGTATCACATTTGAGGTGATACCATGCCCAATTTTTATGCCCATTTGCTCTATGGCAGAGAGGTCTGCCGGAACATGCAGCCGGAACTGCAACGGACGCTGCTGAGACAGTGGGATACCTTCTGCTGCGGCAATTTTGGTCCGGACCCACTGTATTTCTATGTGGGAGGCAGACATGCCGGAGCAGTTCGGCAGGCGGGAATTCGCCTGCATCATGGGTCCGGCGCAGCGGCCATGGAGGCGTTTCGGCAGCCGGTAAAGGCGGGACGGCCCCATGCTGCCGCATTTGCCTCGGGCTATCTTCTGCACTATGTCCTGGATAGCCGCATGCATCCCTTTGTGCTGAAAACGGTGGCAGAGGGAGAGGTAACCCACTTTGCACTGGAGGGCGAATTTGATCGGCATCTGCTTCAGCGGGACGGAAGAGCCTATCCCGATGCCATGCCGGAACGTCCAGTGACAAAGGAGCTGCTCCAGGCTGCGGCCTGTATGGCGCCGGAAATCACGCCGGACTACTATCGGGTGGCATTAAAGCGCTTTCGCATGGTGTCCTGCCGGATTGGCGGCTGGGCGGGTACGCCGATGCGCCATGTGGTCAACGCAGCTAGCCATTTGCCGCCGGTGCGGAAAATCCGCGGCTCGGTGCTGGAGCAGGAGCCAAGCGGTGTGCTGCTGGAGTACCTGTCCCAAATGGATCGGATTTTTACGGAGGCGATTCCCGAGGGGGCATCGCTGTTGGAAGAATTCTTCCGCTGTGTGGAGCTGGACCTGCCGATGCCGGCGGGACTGGACACCGATTATTCAGGAAATGAGGTTGCAACCGATGGTATACATTGACAAAGAACGCTGCGTGGGCTGTGGAACCTGTATGCGCCTGTGTCCCATGGGGGTATTTCGGCCCGGGGAGCATGGGCCGGAGATTCACCCCCATCGCCGGTGTATCCAGTGCATGCACTGCGCTGGAGCATGTCCCAGAAAGGCAATCCGGTTTGAGGAACTCAACGAGGCGGAAACCTATCCGACGCTGACCGGGGAGCCGCTGGAGGATCTGATCCGCTGCCGCCGTTCCATTCGCCATTTTTCGGATCGGCTGCCGGAGAAGGAAGCAGTGCAGCAGGCGCTGGATACGGCGGCCTATGCGCCCAGCGGGAAAAACCAGCGGGCGTTCCGCTATACCATTGTCTGGGGCAAGCACAAGGTAGAGGAGCTGCGGGACCGGTGCATGGAGCTGTGCCGGGAATATGGAGAGGCTCCGGAGCTTCCGAAGCTGCTGGCAAAAGGGACCGATCTTTTGACCTGCGGCGCGCCCTGTATGATTGTTCTGCACAGTCCCGATGACTGCCTGAACCCGGTGCTGGATCCGGCGGTGGGGTTGGCACAGCTGGAACTATTGCTGGTACATAAGGGACTGGGTACCTGCTGGGGCGGTTATCTGCGCCAGGTCAGCGACCGGTTCCCGGAAATCCGCAGTTATCTGGGGGTACCGGAGGGAAGCCATGTGCGGTGCGCTCTGATGGTAGGCTATGCCAAGGGAGAGAAGTATCCCAATCCGGTATGGCGTCCCCAGGCCGATGCCCTGTGGCTGGAGGATTGAACGAATGGAACGAAGGGTAGCGCCGGGACAGAAATACCGGCATTTTAAGGGGAAGCTCTATCAGATCGTCTGCGTGGCTATTCACTCGGAAACCAGAGAAAAGCTGGTGATTTATCAGGCCCTTTATGGGGACTACGGCGTTTTTGCACGGCCACTTTCCATGTTTTTAAGTCCGGTGGACCGGGAAAAATATCCGGATGTGGCGCAGAAATACCGGTTTGAGCTGGTAGAATTGGACGAAAAAACCGGTTTCCACGGATAATATCGTCCCAAAACACGAGATTTTTCTTGTGATTCGACCCAAAATACTTGAAAATCCTGTGGTTTTGTGTATAATGAAAAATGACAAAACGGTTACAAAAACGCAAACCACAGGAGGAATTATGAAACTAAAATCTAATTTGCTTCGTATATTATTTGTGCTGACCCTGTGCGGCCTGATGACGGCGGCAGCGTTCGCAGCAGATCAGGACCTGCGGGTGTGGTCTACGGAGATGTCCGATCCGGTAGAATTCAGCCAGAATGCCGAGGAACATGCGGCAGAGCTGGAGGCACCCAGAGCTGCGGCAGCGGAGGCGGATGTTCCCACCTTTACATCCAGCGATGCAGTGATTGACCTGATTGAATACTATGAGGGATTTAAGGACACTCGTTACTACGATGCCGGTGTGGCTTACATCGGCTATGGCTCCAAGTTTACCGATGCAGCGGAGATGTTTGGAGAGGACTGTGAGCCGATCACCAAAGAGCAGGCAAAGCAGCTGACCCATCATGAGCTGGAAGAGATTGAAGGCTATCTCAATCCGTTCCTGAAGAAGAACGGCATTGTGGTGAACCAGAATCAGTTCGACGCCCTGGCGGATTTTACATACAACTGCGGCATCGGCTGGACCACCTATAAAAATACCGACGGCAGCTGGTGCCTGCTCAAGCAGATGCTGCTGGACGATCCCAGCACCTGGACTCAGGAGCGGGTATCTGCAGCCTTTGGCACCTGGGTAAAGGACGGCAATGGCAATGTGCTGGACGGCCTGAAAAAGCGCCGTGAGTCGGAGACAAGCTTGTTTATGGCGTCGGTTAACAACAGTGGCTTTACCGATGTTTCGACAAGCGCATGGTATTATGACTATGTGGTTGCCGCCAAAGAGCTAGGCATCATGGTGGGCAACGGCGACGGAACCTTCTCCCCGGGAGAGACCCTGACCCGTGCAGGGCTGGTTACGGTGCTTGCGGGCTATGCCGGTGTGGATCTCAGCGACGGGACGACCACCAGCTTTTCCGACGTGAAGGCGGATGCGTGGTATGCAAAGGCAGTGGCCTGGGCAAAGGAGAACGGCTATGTCAGCGGCTGGCCGGACGGCACGTTCCATCCCGAAGATCTGGTATCCAGAGAGGACTTTTGCTCTATTCTGTCCCGGTATCTCCAAAAGCAGGGGGCCGACTATCCCACCAAAACCGTAACCTTCACCGATGAGGACCAGATCAGCGAGTATGCAAAGGCTCATGTTGCATACTGTGCGTCCATTGGCCTGGTGAGCGGTACCACTGACGGCAGATTCAATCCCCATTCCGGTACAAAGCGGGCAGAGGCAGCAGCGATTATGGTGCGCCTGGTCAGACTGGGATAATTGCGAAGCAGCAACCAAAGGAGACGCATCTATGCGAGATATTTATCTCATTGATTTTGAAAACGTAGCCTCAGAGGGACTCAGCGGCATTACCTATTTGTCCCCCGAGGATCAGGTGATTATCTTTTACAGTGCCAATTCCAATCGGCTGAGCATGAAAATGCACATTCTGATTGGGAAAAGTACCTGCAATCTCAGCTATTTTGAGGTGAGTGTCGGTGGAAAGAACGCCTTGGATCACCAAATTTCCACCTGGCTGGGATATCTAATCGGTACCGGTGCAGCTGAGCGGAGCTATTACATTGTGTCCCGGGATATGGGCTACCGCCATGTGGCAAACTTCTGGGCGGTGAATGATGGAAAGCCCCGGGTCAAATGTGTGGAAACCATTCGGGCGGCAGTACGGCTCGAGCGGATTCGCCAGGAGAAAGAAGCTGCGGCAGAGCACGTACAGCCGACGGAGGCGGAGAAAGAAATCCCCGCCGCTGTGCCAGCACCTGAGGTGCCTGTACCGGTTCCTACACCGGAAATGCTACGGGCTGTCACCGAACCTGTGCTGGAGCTGAAAGCGGCTGAGATTCAAGCTGAGACGCTGACGGCAGAAGAGCCGGAAGCGTCTGCGGTATCGGTGGAACAGGCGGAAGTTACCGTTGCAGAGCCGGAACCCCTGGAATCTCTGGACGATCCGGAGCCGGGCAGCAATCGGAAGAGCTACCGTGGCCGGACCCGGTTCCGCCGGAATCGCGGAAAGAGCCATGTCGGTCAGGATGCGGGTAAGGCAGGCCGTGAAAACGAGCCGGAGCAGCCCAAAGAAGAAAAAACCAATGCCGTAGAAAAGGCAGAGGAAAAACCGGCGGCGCCTGAGAAGAAGCCGGAAGAAAAGCTTCCCGAGAAGAAGCCGGAAATTCAGCCGGAAAAGCCTACTGCACCGAAGCGTGAGGAAAAGCCCGCTTCCAGCGAACGCTATAGCAGCAGCTTCTGGCAGAAACCTCGTCCGGAGCCGAAGCCGGAACCGGTCCAGGAGAAGCTGCCTGTGGAGCCGAAACCCGAGAAATCCCAGGAAAAGAAGCCGGAGAAAAAGCCGGACACCAAGCCGAACGGGAAAGAGCTGCAGAAGCCGGAGAAAAAATCGGAGCCGAAGCCGGAGTCTAAGACCGAGCAGAAGCAAGAGAAAAAGCAGGAGTCAAAACAGCACAATAAGCCGCAGCAGAAGCGCAGCAGCGGAGAGAAGCCCAGAAAAGCCCCTGCGGCAAAGCAGGACGGTCCGAATCTGGAGCAGCTGCCCCGACTCCTTGCGCCATATCCCCAGCTTCAGGAGAATACCCTCAAGGAGCTGATTGTGGCCAATAAGCGCCAGGTGCTTTGCAATACCCTGAGAAAGCAGCTGGGACAGGAAAAGGGCCTTGCGCTGTACAACGAACTGAAAAAGGCTGTCTGGAAATAAAGAAAATCCCCATGCCATTGTGAAGTGGCATGGGGATTTTTCTGAATCTGGTCAGGGACGCAGGTACAGCACGGCGTCCTCTGGGATTTCAATCATCTTAGGACTGTCCTTCATGGCAGCATGGACATCTTTTGTGATCTCCCAGCGCATCAGGGACGTACCGCCCTCCAGCTGAATCATGAGAATATCGGAGAAAGCGCCGTCGATTTCCTCTGCAATGGTATACCGGAAGCACCGGGGACCGGGCGCAGAAGCCGGAATCATCTTCCGTGCGCGAATGCCCAGATGGGTAACGCCTTCCGGCAGAGGCTCCACAGGAAGCGGCAGGCTGAGACCCCACTGGGGAACGGAAACGGCGGTATCGGAGTAGCTGGCTGCCGCAACGTTCTTGCAGCCGGTGAGCACGGCAGCGGTACAGGTAACCGGCTGCCGGAACAGCTCCCACTTATCACCGATGACGTCGATGGCGCCGTTCTGGTATACGGCAATCCGGTCGGAAATCCGATAAACCTCGTCCCGGTCATGGGAGACGAACAGAACAGTGCCGTCATACTCCCGCAGGGTATTGAGCAGCTCCCGTTCCAGTTCCCAACGGAGGTAGGAATCCAGGGCGGAAAACGGCTCGTCCAGCATCAGAAGGCCAGGACGGCCAATGAGCATCCGGGCCAGGGCACAACGCTGCTTCTGGCCGCCGGAGAGCTGGGATGGCGTGTGCTTCTCCAGTCCCTCCAGGTGGAATTTTCGGATGTATTCTGCAACCATGGACGCTTTTTCCTCTTTGCTGCGCTTTTCCCGAAGGCCGCAGAGAATGTTCTCTTCAACGGTCATGTTGGGGAACAGCGCATAGTTCTGAAACAGCAGTCCCACCTGACGCTGCTGGGGCGGAAGATTGATTTTCTTCTCGGAATCGAATACGGTGACGCCATTTAGGACGATCCTTCCGGAATCCGGCGTTTCAATGCCTGCGATGCAGCGGAGCGTCATGCTCTTGCCGCAGCCGGAGCCGCCCAGCAGTGCCAGAACACCGCCTTCCTGGGCAAAGGATACGTCCAGGTGAAAGCTGCCGAGGTTTTTCTTGATTGTTACTTCAATTGACATAGGCTCACCACCGATTCTGCTTCCGGTTCTTACCGCCGGACAAGTAATTGATTACCATGATAATTACCAGCGCAATCACCAGCATAATGACCACCCAGACACCAGCGGTGGCATAGTCACCGTCCTTGATGACGTTGGCGATTTTCTGGGAGATGGTACCAGTTTTTCCGGCGATATTGCCTGCCAGCATTGCCGTTGCGCCATATTCGCCCAGGGCGCGGGCAAAGGTCAGAACCGTACCGGATGCAACGCCGGGACCGGCGGCAGGCATCACCACGCGCCAGAAGATGGTGCGCTCTTTCATGCCCAGGGTTCGGGCGGCATAGATCAGGTCCGGGTCCACCTGTTCAAAGGCGGCACGGGCATTTCGATACATCAGCGGAAAGGCAATCACCGATGCGGCGATGATACAGCCCAGCCAGGTCTGCACCACCTTGATGCCCA